>DAOTAI010000486.1:0-3739 GCA_035593865.1 Acidobacteriota bacterium | reverse complement strand
TTTCCCTGTGGATCACGGGAACGACAGTCAGTGTCGTGGTTTTTCTCGGCGTCATCATCCTGGCGGGAATCGTGGTTAACAATGCGATCGTTCTGATCGATTACACCAACCAACTGCGGCAGCAGGGATACTCAAAGCGTCGAGCGCTGCTGCAGGCTGGAGAGGTGCGACTGCGCCCTATCCTGATGACCACGCTCACCACGGTTCTTGGCCTGATTCCCATGGCATTGAGCTGGGGAGAAGGCGCTGAGGTCCGCGCTCCTATGGCGATCACCGTGATGGGCGGGTTGACCTTCTCGACGCTCCTCACACTGGTCTTGATTCCTGTCGTTTACGAGTACCTGGATCGAAAAGAGTATGCGGTTCAGCCGGCCGAAGCACCGACTGGCCAGGCTGGCGAAGTTCTGGGTCCGGGTGAGGCGTGAGATCAAACGCCGCATAGAAAGGCTTTTATGACGGGTAATGAAGAACCAAACAATCAATACTTGGATGAAAGAGGGCAGGGGTTCCGACTAGCCGGTTTCTCCATCCGTTACCCCGTCACCATCTGCATGATCCTGATCTCGTTTCTCGTACTTGGCGGTGTATCCATCTTCAAAATCCCGCTGGTCATGCTTCCTGACGTCGACGCTCCTTTCGTCATGGTTCGGGTCCCTTATTTCAACGCCACCCCTGACCAGATAGAGGAGGAAATTACCAAGCCTCTTGAAGAAGCGCTCAGCACGATTCCCAACATTCAGCGCCTCACTTCCTACTCCAATCCCAATGACGCGTTTATTCAGATGCACTTCAACTGGGGAGAGGATATCGAGCTGCGGCGCGCCGAGGTGAGAGAGCGGGTCGAACAAGTCCGCAAAGACTTGCCGGAAGACGTGGACAACATCTACGTCATGACTTGGAACACCAACGAAATCCCGATTATGGAAGGCCGGATCTCATCCGGCCGTGACTTACGCGGCGCTTATGACTTCCTTGACCTCAAGATCAAGAAGCCGTTGGAACGAGTGCCGGGCGTGGGTGAGGTCAGCATTAATGGAGTCGAGCGCAAGGAGATCAATATTTACTTGCGGCTGGACGAGATCAAGCGCTATCGCGTAGATGTCGATGCCCTTTTTCGGCAGTTGGAGGGATCGAACGTCGATGTCTCATTGGGCCGGGTTGTCGAGGGCGGATATCGGTTTGGAGTCCTGGCAAAAGGGAGTGTGACCTCGCTGGAGGAGATCGAGAATTTCCCCGTTAACAACCTGGGCCTCAAGCTGAAGGACGTCGCTGAAATCGAATACGGAGACCCGCTTATTAATTTCGGGCGCCACTTGAACGGGGGGTATGCGATTGCGCTCGAAATTCGAAAAACCTCAGACGCCAACACGGTGGAGACCGTTAAGCGTGTGATGCAAAAAATCGAGGAGCTGAACCAGGATCCGTCCCTCGAAGGTATCCAGGTGATGGTTTGGCACAACGCGGGCGAGCAGATCACCAAGTCGCTCATGGGGTTGTTGAACGCCGGGACAGTCGGGGCCATGCTTTCGGTCGCTGTTCTTTACTGCTTCCTGTGGCGGCTTGGCGCCACTCTCGCTATAGGTTTCGCCATACCTTTCTCTATCATCAGCGCCATTGGCTTTCTATACTTGTTGGGTAATACCCTCAACATCTTGTCGATGATGGGGCTGATGCTCTCCACCGGCATGCTGGTCGATAACGCCGTTGTCGTCCTGGAATCTATCTATCAAAAACTGGAGAAAGGGTACGACCGTGTCAAGGCCGCTTCGCAGGGTACCCAGGAAGTCATGACGGCGGTGCTGGCTTCTACGCTCACCTCGATTATCATCTTCGTGCCGCTGGTCTTTGGAAAGACGACCGAGTACTCGATCTGGTTGAGTCACACCGGTATCGCCATCATGATCACACTGGTGTGCTCGCTGTTCGTGTCATTGACCCTGATTCCCCTGGGTGTGGCGAGATTTATTCATATTGACGTGACGAAGCAGCCGAGACTGAAACCGCTGGTTCTCGGCGCCATCAAGCGACCGTTGTTTCTGCTCGGACGGCTGCCGTTTTTCCCAAGGACCGCAGCAAGGCTACGGTCACGTACGCGCGAGCGCGCCGATTCCTTTAAAACTGGGGAGGCAGAGGAGGTTAACGGTTCGGAAGCGCCCCCCGTAAAAAAGCCGGTAACAGAGCACTATCTGAGGCTCGTCCGTTGGCATATCCGCCATCGTTACGTGATGGGCCTGCTGGTTGTGCCGTTGATCATTGCCGTTTCATTTTTCGTCTTGACGAAACTTCCCGACAACTCTGCAGAAGCGGAGGACCTCAGCGACCTTGCCATCCAGTTCGAGTTCTCAGAAAACTACCATTACCTGAAAATCGAGAAAGAATACGTTGAACCAGTGGAGAATTATCTTCTGGCCAACAAGGACCGATTCAAGATCAAGAACATTTACAGCTTTTACGGGAATAACGAAGCGACGACAAGGCTGTTCTTCGACGAAGAAAGAATCACGCTCGATGAGCTGAAGGATATTCGGAAACAGATCTCCGATGGCCTTCCCGTGATCCCGGGCGCCGACATTAGAACAGGACGCCAGGAGGGGGCCGAGGCGGAGAACTGGATTGGGGTCAATTTTTACGGTGATGATTCCGTGACGCTTCAGGGCCTTGCCAACGAAGCACGGCGTCGTCTCAAGCTGAATCCGGATTTCCTGGAGGTTCACACCGCCCTCGAAAAGGGGCGTGAAGAGGTCCAGATAACACTGGATCGTGAAGTGGCCAGACGGTTCGGGGTATCGCCCGAGTCGGTCGGCGGTGTCTTGGGCATTGTCCTGAGGGGCCGGGAACTTGGTGGATACCGGACTGACGACGGCGAGGTGCGGATTTGGATGCGGCTTCAGCAGGGGGACCGCGAAGACTTGAATGATCTGAAGTCGATGGTGGTCGGAATCGGCCGTGACGGCCAGGAGATCCTGTTGTCCCAGGTGGCGGGATTCGAACTCAAAAAGACCCCTGGTTCGATCGAGCGCGAAAACCGTCGAACCTTCACCTCTCTTTACGCCAACTATTCGGGAGCAAAGAAGGATGAGGGGAAGAAGCTGGTCACTGAGGCCATGGAGTCGCTCTCCTTCCCGCCGGGATATGGCTGGAGTTACGGTTTCTGGACACAGCGGGAGGAGCAGGAAGACAACGACTTCATGTTCAATCTGCTCCTGGCTCTGTTCATGGTCTATTTCGTGATGGCATCGTTATTTGAGTCCCTGGCCCATCCGTTTGCGATCATGCTGTCTTTGCTGTTCGCGATGGTGGGAGTCGCCTGGTTCCTGCTTATCACCGGGACGCCCTTCAATATCATGGCCATGATTGGGATCATGATCCTGATCGGCATTGTGGTAAATAACGGTATTGTCCTGATAGATCACGTCAACAATCTGCGCCGCAGAGGTCTGCCTCGCTATCGGGCGATAGAGGAAGGATGTCGAGAGCGATTTCGCCCCATTCTAATGACGGCCACTACCACGGTCGTCGGTCTGATCCCGCTTGCCGCCGGCACCAGCAGCATGCTCGGTCTCCGCTATTTCCCGATGGCGCGAACGGTCATGGGCGGTCTGATGGCGTCAACCGTTCTGACGCTGATAGTTCTCCCGACTTACTACACGCTGGTTGACGATGTCTCGATGTGGCTGAGGAGAGTCTGGCACAGAAGCTCAATTCCTATCGCCCATCTGATGGAGCTGAATCCTATGGC
>DAOTAI010000485.1:0-3752 GCA_035593865.1 Acidobacteriota bacterium | reverse complement strand
GGCCCCGATCTCTATGAAATTGAGAGAATCGGCCAGCAGTTGGAAATAATCATGAGGGAAATCCCGGGAACACGTTCGGTTTTCGCCGAACGGGTCGCGGGCGGCTACTTCGTCGACTTCGATTTGAAACGCGACCAACTCGCCCGATATGGACTCTCGGTGGCCGACGCTCAAGGCGTTGTAATGTCTGCAATCGGCGGTGAGAACGTGACCACCACCATCGAGGGACGGGAGCGCTATCCCGTCAATGTCCGCTATCCGCGGGAACTGCGCGACAACATCGAGCGTCTGAGCCAGGTGCTCGTACCGACGCCGAGCGGCGCCCAAATCCCGATCAGCCAGATTGCCGACATCCGGAAGGTCAACGGGCCGTCAATGATCCGTGATGAAAACGGCATGCTCGCGGGTTACGTCTTCGTGGATCTGGATACCAATGACGTCGGCGGTTATGTCGAACGAGCCAGGCAGATTGTTCGCGACCGCCTTGACTTGCCAGCGGGTTATTCACTGGTCTGGAGCGGGCAGTACGAGAATATGCTGCGAGTTCGAGAACGCCTGAAGATCGTCGTTCCCGTTACCCTAGTGCTAATATTCGCCCTGCTCTACATGAACACCAAGTCGACTTTTAAGGCGACACTCGTCATGCTGGCAGTCCCTTTCTCGCTGATCGGCGCCGTCTGGCTGCTCTATATCCTGGACTATAACATCTCTATCGCCGTCTGGGTGGGGATGATTGCCTTGATGGGACTGGACGCGGAAACGGGCGTCTTCATGCTGCTCTTCCTTGATTTGTCGTACCAGGAAGCTCGGCGTAACGGCCGCTTGAAGAACAGGGCCGATCTTGAAGAGGCCATCATAAATGGGGCGGTCAAACGGATTCGCCCCAAGATGATGACCGTCGCGGCGGCTTTCATGGGTCTGATGCCTATTATGTGGTCCATCGGCACGGGCGCCGACATGATGAAGCGAGTTGTAGCGCCCATGGTAGGAGGGCTCGCCACCTCGTTCCTCTTGGAACTTCTCGTTTACCCCGCCATTTACCTGCTCTGGAAATGGCACAAGGAGGTCAAGCACCAGCGCTTTGAAATTCGGGAGGCACTATGAAATCGATTTTCGCCCTTTCCTTCCTGCTTATAAGCCCGATTTCGTTATTCGGGGAGGCCGAGAAATTTACACTGGCCGTCAAGCACGATCATCTCTGGGGAAGTTGTGAGGGAAGGCTGGTCTTTGAAGAGCAGAAAGTGCGATACGAGACAGAGAAAAAGGATCACGCGCAGGAGTGGGACTATCTGGATATCCAGCAAATAGCCATTGAGCCCAACAAAGTGGTCGTCCTGACGTACCGGGATCGAAAGCTCTATCTCGGCAAAGACGAGAAGTTTACCTTTGAAGTGATAGAAGGTCCGGTAAACGAGCCTCTGCGGGCCTTTCTGGAAGAGAAGCTTACACGTCCGCTCGTCTCCTCGGTTCTACCTGAAGAGCTGGATGTCAGGTACCGGATTCCGGTCAAGCACCGGAAGATTCTGGGTGGCAGTGAAGGCGTTCTGGAGTTGTCCGAAAAGTACGTGGTTTACCGGACCGGGGATTCTCGGGATGCCAGAGTATGGCGATACGACGAACTTCTGTCTATCGGCAGCACTGGGCCGTATCAACTCCGCATCACAGCGATGGAGCAAACAGGAGGCGAATATGCAGGCGGCAGGAATTTCGTTTTCGATTTGAAGCAGAAGCTGTCGACCGCTGCCTACGACTACCTTTGGGACAAGATTAACCGCCCGCGCATCAACGCCCTTCCTTCCGGCGAGGAGTTGCAAATAAGCCAAGGGTTGCTGGATTTCAATCACTGACCACGCCCAGAGCCGGCGTCCCGTGGTGCGCGGGCGTCGTGTAGACAGCCCGAACGCGGTTTCCAGTCCTCTGCCATGGTTCCGGCACGCCCGTTGCTTGAGGGCGTGTCGAAACGAGAGGAGTAAATTGTCATGAAAAAATCTCTGTTCGTCTGCTTTCTGGCGGTTTCTTGGATAGCTTCGGCAGGTTCAGCTCTGGCATCGCAGTCCGGATCCGGATCCGAATTTGAGAAAATCGTCGCGGAGTATCTGCAGATCCATGACGCTTTAGCCAGAGACACCACAGAGGGTGTCGACGTGGCTGCCCGAAAAATCGTATCGCTGGCCTCGCAGGCGCAGAAAAAGAGCGTTGGGGGTCAATCCCCGGATTATGCGGCAATCGGCCGCGCGGCTGCGGGACTGCAAGGAAAGAAACTGGAACAGGCGCGAGCGCAGTTTCACGAGTTGAGCAAGCCAATCATCGCCGAGCTGAAGCGAAATCCGGCATCGTCAAAGCCCGTGTTTACCTACACCTGCAGCATGGCCAAAAAAAGCTGGGTCCAGGGCACGAAGGAGATCCGAAACCCCTATTACGGGAGCAGTATGCTCAAATGCGGCGAACCGCTGTAGCGCACTTGTGCTACTATGGCGCCGTCCTTAGTGTCATGGCACTCGAGCGAATTTGACGATGGAGGAATAAAGTGGCGGAAGTATTACCGTCCCCAGAATTCTCAGCCGTCGATCTGAATTCCTTAAAGAGAGAGATCAGCCAGGAGGCGGCCGGTCTGCGGTCCTCGGGCCGGCCACTGTTTCCAGATGAGGCTCCAAACACGACACGGGCGGCTGTTGCACAACATCCGGCGGCCTTCCAAGCACAATCGATTCGATCGATGACCGCTCTTGCCGATAGCTTCGCCGACCCCGCGCCGCACGTTCCTCCGATGCATCGTTTCCGGGGACCGTTCCGGCGTTTGGCACGACTTGCGGCCCGCGCAGTGATTTTGGCCACCCGTTTCATGACGGACAGGCAGCGTAACTTCAACGGCCTGACCACGCAGACCTTGAGCCAATTAACGGATAGCGTTGAACAGAGCATCACTGATCTTACCGAACAGGTCCGTACTCTGCAGGAGTTGTCCAGGCGCCAGGCACAGCGAATCGAATCTCTGGAGGAAACCTTAAGGGCCGTCTCGGCCAGCGACGGCGAACGTCCGACGGATACTTCTGCCGGCCGGAGGGGGTAATTGGCGCGAATAGCCCTCTGCACGCAGGCGATTGGATCGGGCGACGCGATCACGAACGACGTGCTCGCAATGTTTCGCCTCCTTTCGACACTCGGGCACGAATGCCGGATTTTCTCCGAATGTGTCCTAAACTCTGAAACCCCGACACCGACTTGGCCTATCGAGGAAGCGCAGCGTTTTCTTCGAAGCTCTGACTCGATTCTGATCCTGCACTTCGGCTTGAGGTGGGACGCCGGAATCGAACTGCTCAAGACTGCCCGTTGCCGAAAGGTCTTCCGGTACCACAATGTCACGCCTCCCGAGCTCTTCGAAGGTGTTAACAGCGGGTACGAGAATGCCTGTCGCATAGGAAAGGCACAGGCAGCAGCCGCTGCCGCGCTCGGGACCGACTTGTTTCTTCCAAACTCCCAATTCTCCGTCGATGAACTGATCTTCCATGGAGCACCGCCCCGACAGTGCCACGTCGTACCGCCCTTTCACCAGGCTGATCTGCTCTATGAGGCAGATGCCGACCTGAGCGTACTCGATCACCTGAACGACGGCTCGGTGAATCTGCTGACGGTCGGACGCGTTTCACCCAATAAGGGACACCCGCTGCTGATCGACGCTTTTGCGGCCTATTACCAGCTTTATCAGCCCAACAGTCGCTTAATCATCACCGGGGGCATCGATCCGGCTTTGT
>DAOTAI010000484.1:0-3760 GCA_035593865.1 Acidobacteriota bacterium | reverse complement strand
GGTGATAATGGTCTTTAAGGTCCAGAGCCAAACCCCTGCCTGGGTGGCTGCATTGTCCGCCTCTCTGCGTCGACTCTGGCCGCTCGTAACGGTCATGGCTCGTGATTATCACCATCTGCCCTTGAGAGTACAATCTGATCCGCGTGATCCGCGCTAGTGGACGAAGTGGACCAAGTGGACAAAGTGGACCTAGTGGACCAATCCGACTTTGTCCATTTCGTCCACTTGGTCCACTTCGTCCACTAGCGCGGATCACAAAAGGGCGGGTTACAAGCCGACTTTACGGTAGAACACCTGCAACTTGTTTGACTATAATACATCTCTGCGTATAGCCGAGGCGGCGTAGCCAAGTGGTAAGGCAGAGGTCTGCAAAACCTTTATACAGCGGTTCGAATCCGCTCGCCGCCTCCAGACACTCTTCCGTGTCAGCTCATGCCGTCGGCACCATTCCGCTAGCAGCACCTCTATTCACCGAGAAAGGGGTCAGCGCTTTAGAATTCAAAAAAGAACAGCGGCTGATACACGGCGCTTTTCTGAATTCTTAAGCGCTGACCCCGTATCAATGGCCCGGCCGCATCTCTCATTCAACGGTTATCCTGATTGCCGTTTTGCCCCCCTCGTCGATCTTGAAATTTAGCGCCCCCCCAGAACCTGTACCCCATACCCCTACAGTCTTATTACCGGCGCTCACGCTGGCCTTTTTTCCTGGCGGCAACCCGATGATCAGGTGCTCGCGTGGGCCATTCCCTTCTGATGAATAGGTCAAGCGACTTGTCCCGGCTTCGGAAGGGCAAAAGATAACCGTTCGATCGAGAAACGCGGCGCCGACGGCACCGCCCGCAGCCTCGACCAGGGTCGGCACAGGACGGTTTGGCACCGATCGGGGGTAGACCAGCAAGACGTGAAGAAAGTCGGTCTCTTTCCGTGGTTCTTGTGGAGTGACCTCGACTCGCCAGGCACCGGCTTCACACGTCCCGCTTTTTGTGGTCGCGTAGTTGGTATCAGCAACCCAAAATTCCTGTCCGGGGCCTCCGATTTTCGCGAGGCGCGCCTTTCCCGGTCTTAGCGTGTGCGATACCAGGGTGCCGCCATAATTGGCTCCGTTGTTCCGGACGGTGAACTGCGTTCCTTCAATTACGGGCTCCTCGAGCGAATGAAACAGCCAGACTTTTTGATGGTCTGGATTTCGGGAGATGACACGATCACGGATCACGATCATCGCTTGCGGAGAACCGTCGTCCGGCGTCACGTTCGATCCTTTAACAAAGACAAAAGAACGTTCGACTTTCTCTGCTTTCGGCCCGTACCCGGGCGTCCCGTCGGCAACCACGAAAGCATAGCGGCCGTGGCTCTCCTCACCATGGGACAAAACGCGTGCAACATGCCAGATTGGATCTCTCAGGTCGGCCAGAGAGATCGGATCGTTCCCGGCTCCAGGAAACCTTTGCCCGCCGTCTGCGACGACCTTGCTTCCTCGATAGAGAACCTCTTCAGTCGGGTCCCGGAGGAGAAGCGAGTTGTGTGCTATGGTGCGCTGAAGGTAGTTCAGCCAGTGAGGAGATCCGTAGCCGGAATTCACTCCCTCGTAGATCCCGGAATCGATCGCCAGCGCTCCTCGGCAATAAATCTGGAAACTCAGACGGTCCAGGTGGTCGTGGTTTTTGACGTACAGCGGCATAGCCTTGAATAGACCAACGACATCATCCGAACCCCAACCCGTGCGGAACAGGAGTGTCCCGGCTGCGCCGTCGAGATAACGAACCGGGGGCAAGTCGTCCGGGGCCTTCGGAGCCACTTGCGGATCACGCCAGAGAATGTCCGTGATTGCCACCCAAGTGTGATTGAGGTTTCTGATCTTAAGATATTCGGCGGTGAGGTAGGGATCGCGGTACGCGCCGGCCGCATAAGCCAGTGATTCCATCAGCCAAGGTGGTCCCCAAGGTGCGGGCGCATCCCAGACCGGCAGATTGAGGGAGTCCATCCATTCATCCCCCAAACGCAGAAATTGGCCGTCCGGACGGCGCGTGTAAACCCAGTAGTAACCGACATCCCGATAAAAAGGGAAACGTGCGAAGAGGTCTACCCCGGTTGCTTTCCGCAGCATCGTCAGCATCCGGATGTCGCCATGGTAATGGGTCACACCGTAGGAATTCCCCTGAGAAGAAAGCCCGAAGCGGTAGAAAACGTTCTTTGCGGTGATCTCCAGGCGGGCGACCTTGACAGCGCGTTCAAAGATGTCAGGTGCGAGGTCGTAGAAAGCGATGCCGGCCGGAAGATAGGCATCGGCCAGGTGATTGACGAGGTGCCCCATGTGCAGGGTACTCCTCTCCAGTGGCACCTCCGCGTCGACGATTTTCAGTTGGGCAAGAACGTTTTGAAGGAGCGTTCGCCGCTCATCTTCCCGTAGTTGGTCGTAGCACTAGTCGAACGCGATCGACTCCGGCCAGACCCGGTACGCGTTCGCGAGATCGTCGCCGCTCGTGTCAGCCGAAAGCTCAAGAGCCGCCGTGATTGCCTGCCTCGCGTCCGATGCGTCTCCGGTTATCAAGTAGGAAAAGGCGTGAGCGAGGATTCGGTCGGTCAAACGATTAGAGCGGACAGCTCCATTCCCATTCGTACCCGAGTAGACGGAATGAACATCGTACCAGGGATTTTCCAGGCGACTGAAATCGATGATGTTCTTCAGGCTCTGCCAGGCCTCTTGGTGACTGGAGGCAGCCCGCGAGCGAATCAGCGGAAGATCCTCGCGATTGAGGTATAGGCGGGGTCTATCCGGTCGGACGCGGAACTCATCTTGGATGGGTGTAAGATCGCCAAGCCAGGCGGGTGGAAAATCCCCCTGGTCGATCTGGGCAAGGCCAGGTAGAACCAACCCGAGGACCACGCCGAGGAATGTCGCCGCTTTCATGATACTAAGTGCCATAAGCCATCATAAACCCTGTTCTCGTACGCCTGCAGCACGAAGGCAACCAAAAATAATGAGCATACTCAGTTAGTGAGTGTGGTACAATTGGCGGCATGTCTGAGCGGAAACCTGCCTCACGCCGAAAGAAGGCGTCCGAAGAGACCCGGCGCCTGATTCTCGCCGCCGCCAAGCAGCTTTTTACCCAGAGGGGATCTGCCGACGTGTCCACCAGGGAACTCGCTGCCGCCGCAGGGGTGGCCGAAGGGACAATCTTCGTACACTTTCCGGATAAAGCCTCACTATTGGTGGCCGCTCTCAATGATGAAGTCCAACTCGCTCTTGAAGAGGGTATGACAAGTATGCCGGCCGATGGTCCCGCCCCCGCAAAGCTGCTCCACGTCGCAAGGTGTCTCTATTCACATTACAGTAAGCAGCCGGCTCTCTCTCGGATCCTCGTCAAGGAGTCAATCTTTGTAAAAGGAGACCTCCGTAATGAGCTGATTCAGCCGATCGAGCAGTTCGTCAGCTGGGCCGCCTCAATCGTTGAGGCGGACAAGGAGGCAGGCAGGTACGACGCCGGAGTGAACAGCGAAACGGCGGCCAGGACTTACTTCTCAGCATATTTCGTCGAGTTGGTGAACGGGTTGGGTCAACCGGTGGTCGATGTAGAAGAGATGTGTTCGAGGCTCGCAGGATTTCTAGAACAGTGGGAAACCGGCCTGCTGAAGCGCTCTTCACCGAAGGAGTAAGCAAGATGAGATTTTCGAGCTACGTAAACTGGATCAGAAGCGGCCAGATTCTCCCCTTGATGCGATTATCCCGATCCGCGCGTGAAGTGTATCGTCTTTGCTTTCT
>DAOTAI010000483.1:0-3782 GCA_035593865.1 Acidobacteriota bacterium | reverse complement strand
GATTGGCGTCAATCGGTTCCCTGAAAGGGAACGGCAAGGGGTACAACCTCTGCGAGTTGCTCCTCCCGTTCATGGAAGGGACATGTTACTGGGGGACCGGAGACCCAGGGTACCTGAAAAACAATACCCTGGGCTGTCTTGCCTTGTCCCTCCGGGACAAAATGCGAAGCCATATTTGATCGCTCATACCCCAAGGGGCTCTCATAACAAAACCCAACGCTGGGCTTCGCTGCGCGACACCTTTAGGGCCGGGACCAGGCGGATTTCACCTCAGCTCCCATCTCGATATTTGGGCCTACTGATCGCTGTTGCCTTAACCTGCGTCGCCGGCGGTCAGGCGTTTGCCCAATCGACTGCCACACCTGCGCCGGTTCAAGCCGGCGACGGACAGTCGCGCGCGTCTTCCCCCGTCGACTCGCCGGATACGCCGACTATTCCCTCACCACGTATTGCAGACGAAGCCATGCAACTTGACCAGCGGCTCCGGACTCTGCCTGACCGCCTCGCGCCTGAATCGCTGCTGGCCGAGATAAGCGAAGAAGTCAATCAGCTGCGTGCGGCGACCAGTGAAAGGTCAAGCGAGATGGAGGTGACGGTTCCATCCAACCTCTTTCTGGCCGAACTGCAGCAGTCGCTGCTCGAGTGGCAGTCTTTAAGTAACCAGGTGACCGATCTCGCCGAGAATTTAACGGGATGGGCGACGTCTTTGGAGGCGGAAGCTCGTTCAATGGGAGAGAGCGAATCGCTTTGGACCCGAACTTACGATCGACTTCGGGCCGAAAAGTCCCCTGCGAAACTCCGGCAGCTGGCCAGGAAAGCCATCGCCGACATCAGGGCGGCGGCAAACCTCGTCGAGGAACAGCGTACTCAGATCGCGGCGCTGCAGCAGTCAGTCGCGGAGCAGTCTTCGATTGTTTCCGCCCAGGTTCAGAACCTTCGAAAGGCGATGGCGCAGTCGCAGCGCAGTCTGTTTGAGCCGGACAGTCCGCCTCTGTGGAAGAGTCAGTTCCGCGAACAGACCGAAGTGGATCTGGCGCGCTCGCTGCGAGACTCTCTCGCCAGGGACCTCACCAGGCTGACTCATTTCTTCCATGCAAAGAAAGGCACCCTGTTTGGCATCGTCCTGCTCACAATCGGTTCGTTTGTCCTCTTCGTCCGTCTTGGTCGGTCAAGCGCCGCTCTCGACGCCAGAGCTCCAGGTGTCTTCAGCCGTCCGGCTTCGCTCGCATTGCTGGTCGGGGTGGTTGCGGCGATGCCGCTGCTCGCGGACGCGCCCGCAGCAGCGACGGGGCTGGCATTCCTTCTCACCGTGGTACCCGTGGTTCGGCTTTTGATGCCCCGCTTGACGCCCCAGAGTCGAATGTTGCCAGTCGTGCTGCTTGTCGCAGTGGTGGTGTGGCAACTGATCAGGTTTCTTGAAATTCCAGTCTGGATCAAGCGCGATGTCATGGCAGTTTTCTGCCTGGTCGTGGTGGCCACGTTTTGGCGGGTGGCGCGCGGCGTTCGTCAAAGCAAGGAGGGGCCTCGGCGCGCACCAGCGGCGACGCTGGCCGCGATCCGGGTCGGGCTCGCCCTGATTATCGCTGCGCTCGTAGCGAACATTTTCGGCTACTTTCGGCTTTCGGATTTGCTCACTAACGGTACGCTGGTGAGCGCCTATCGGGCGGTTGCCCTGTATACCGTCTTCATCGTTGGCAAATCAATTGTGACTCACGTGCTGCAGGCGGAGATGCCTCGACGTCTGGCATTGCTTGGTGCCGGCACCGGCCGGGTTGCACGCCAGTTGTCGTTCATACTCGGCTTACTGGTGTTTGTCGGCTGGTTACATTCCGTCCTCGCCGTATTTACTGTTCGGGAGAGGGTCTACGGTGCGATCCTGGCGGCGCTCCGATACGAAATAACGATCGGCTCCGTCGGTTTCGCGCTCAGCAGCATTCTGGCCTTTTTCCTGACGCTGCTTATTGGTTACCTCGTCGCGACGCTCATACGAACGATTCTAGGCGACGCGATCCTTCCACGCCTCAAGCTTGAGCGCGGCCTTCCCAACGCCATTGCCACGATTACACATTATGTGGTTCTGGTTCTAATTTTCATCCTGGCGCTCGCGGCTGCGGGAGTCGAGTTATCGAGGTTTACCCTCCTTACCGGCGCCATTGGTGTCGGACTCGGGTTCGGCCTCCAAAATATTGTCAACAACTTCGTTTCCGGGCTCATCCTGCTTTTTGAACGGCCCGTGAGGGTAGGAGATTTTCTGGAGATCGGAGGGATCGGCGGCGAGGTTACCAAGATCGGTTTTCGGTCCAGTATGCTGCACTGTTTCGACGGGTCAGACTTGATCATTCCGAACGCAGATCTGATTTCACAGCAGGTCGTCAACTGGACCTTAACGGGGACACGCCGGCAGATTGTTCTGAACATTCAAGTCACCCACGGCAATGACGCGACTCGGGTGCGCGATCTCTTGCGCGATACGGTCGCCGCACACCCGGAGGTTCTCGAATTGCCCAAGCCGACGGCTCTCTTCCTGGGGTTCGGGGATAGCGCACTGAATTTCGAAGTGCGTTTCTGGGCGCCGCGGCCCGAAATTGTTCCGGAACTTAAGAGCGATGTGGCTCTCGGCATCGCGGCGACGCTTGACCAAGCCGGAATCAAGGCGCCGATCCCGCAGCGCGACTTGTACATCAGGAGTACCGACCAGCAGGCGTCGGCTGAAGGATCCGTAGCTTCCGATCTACGCGAGGGGGTTGTTGGTTATTTGAGCCCGAGGGGGAAGGGCAGCAAAGCCGGCGGAGTCGAATCGGCAACGGAGGACAACTTAGGACGGAAACGAGAAAGACATGACGGCGATGACGATCGGTAAAAGACCGCCGGCACAGGTCGAAGGCGGCGAAGCAGCCACCCGAGATTAATCGCACGTTGTCGGAGAAATGCAATCATGGTAAATTGCCATCATGGTGAAGACTCAGATCCAAATCCCCGACAACCTGTACAAGGAGGCGAAGAGAATCGCCCGAGAACGGGAGATGTCCTTTGCCGAAGTGGTTCGGCAAGGGTTGGAGTGTATCGTGAGAGTTTATCCCCCTCTTGGCGAACGGCGTGCCTGGACACCCCCGACACCACGCGCGCTCGGCTGGAGAGGATTGGATCATGCTGCTGTCCGAAATGCCGCTTTAGCCGACGAGGATCCTGCTACGCGACGCGAATAAGTCATGCTCTCCCTGGACTCCAACCTGCTGTTCTATGCCTTCAATTCGTCCTCACCGTGGCATAGTCGGGCTGTCCGTTTCCTGTCGGCCCTGCATGAGCGACAAGACGTGGTGATCTCCGAGTTGGTCCTGATCGAGTTTTACACTCTCTTGCGCAATCCTGCCGTTGTGGAACGGCCTCTTACTCCGGCCGAGGCAGTAGATGTCATCGAAGTCTACAGGACTCACCCGCGATGGCGGCTTGAGGGCTTTCCGAACGACAGTCCAAGACTACATGGATCACTTTGGGTGGCGGCTCGTGAACCGAATTTCGCCCGGCGTCGCGTATACGACGCTCGGTTGGCGCTCACCCTGATTCAGCAGGGTGTCCGCGAATTCGCCACGGCCAATGTTGCCGACTTCGCCGATTTTGGTTTCGTGCGCGTCTGGAATCCTTTGACGGACTAATACATCCGGCTGTCAGCGAATGCGCCGTAGACGCCGGGCTCCAAACTAAACCCACCTCGACCCGAACGATTTTCAGTTGTGTGTGTCAAGTTCAGCAAAATGCCAGGTGCTTCACTCAAGAGTATCCCT
>DAOTAI010000024.1:0-21933 GCA_035593865.1 Acidobacteriota bacterium | reverse complement strand
TTACTTCCTGGAAATCTTCCTTACCATGTCCGATCATTCTTTCTTCATGCTGGCCCGGCATCGGGGCAGGATCGTAGCCGGGACTCTGTATCTTCACGACGGTTTCAACATTTACTCCTACCTGGGCGGGGCCGATCATGGAGTTCAGGAACTGCGCCCGACCAATGCGGTCATTTACGAGACGATTCGCTGGGGGCTGAAGCGAGGCAAACGGCGTCTCATCCTGGGTGGCGGCTATCGTCCTAACGACGGGATCTTCCGCTTCAAATCGACATTCTCTCCGTTTCGCGTCGGGTTCTACGTCTTCAAACACGTGCATCTTAAGAAGGAGTACTCCCTGCTTTGCCAAGCCTGGTCCCTTTATAACGGCCTTCCAGTGGAGGAAGCGGGGTATTTCCCCGCATATCGAACGCACATAGAACAGCACAGCTATGCGAAAGCCTGATATTTCCCTGTCGTCGCCCGACATTACCAATAGCGAACGTGAGGCGGTATCACGAGTTCTTCTCAGACGAACTTTGAGTATTGGTCCCGAAATCGTCGCTTTTGAGGAGCGCTTTTCGTCTTTTCTGGGTGTCTCCCACGCAGTAGCCGTCAACTCCGGCACGAGTGGGCTTCACCTTGCCGTGATCGCAGCCGGTCTCAGCGACGGCGACTTGGTTTTGACGACGCCCTTCTCGTTCGTCGCTTCCGCCAATGCTGCGCTCTATCAGAGAGGAATCCCTGTCTTTATTGACGTCGACCGTCGCACCGGTAACATTGACCCGGAATTGATCCGGCAGGCTGCTCACGACCTCATGAGAGGAGGCGCGGCCGCCCGGAAATGGCTCCCTCCAGCGCTTCGGAATGGCAGACGGCGCGGCGATACAGGTCGTTTGAAGATGATTCTTCCCGTCCACGTTTTCGGGCAACCAGTCGACATGGATCCTATCCTGGAGGTCGCGAGCGAGTATGAACTGGTTGTGGTCGAGGACGCGTGCGAAGCACTGGGTTCCGAATACAAGCAGTTTTCAGCAGGTTCGATGGGCCATGCCGGAGTTTTTGCCTTCTACCCCAATAAACAGATGACTACAGGCGAAGGCGGGATGATCGTCACGAACCGGGATGACTGGGCCGAGCTGTTTCGCTCACTCAGGAATCAGGGGAGGATCGACTCTGGAGCTTGGCTCTGTCATGCCAGGCTCGGCTACAACTATCGAATGGATGAAATGAGTGCGGCGTTGGGCCGCGCACAGATGGAGCGTATTGACGAGCTGATCGCCTCCCGGGAAAAGGTGGCGGCATGGTACAACGAACGACTTGCCGGCATGGAGCTGATCGAGACGCCTGAGGTTGTCGAGAGCACTACCCGGATGTCCTGGTTTGTTTACGTGGTTCGCGTCCGTCCTCCGCTCGACCGGGACCGGCTGATCGATGACCTTGCCAACGTTGGAATTCCCACGCGGCCTTATTTCACACCCATACACCTGCAGCCGTTTTACCGGGAAAGATTCGGTTACGAAACCGGCGATTTCCCCGTGAGCGAAGAGTTGGGAAACATTTCGTTGGCACTTCCCTTTTCCGGGGTCATGACCGAGAGACAAGTCGACTTTGTGTGCTCGACCCTGGAAAGGGCGGTTTACGAGTTCGCGTGAACGAGACAATCCCGGAAATGGAGTTTCTGCTCGGCGCTCTCCACTCGCAACCGAGGGTGAGCCAGGATCTTTGTCGCCAGGTCAATTGGGTGCGACTGCTGGTGCTGGTCCACCGCCACTCCGTGGTAACGCTGCTTTACAGCAGGATAAGCAATGAGAGTCATGTCAAAGTTCCCGCGGCCGGACGTTCCCTGATCCATGCAGAAGCCTTGAAGAAGATCGGCGCGAGTCTGGCGCCTACCCGCGAATTGCTGTGGGTCTTGTCCCGGTTTGAAGAGTCCGGGATCGCCGTGATTCCGTTCAAAGGTGCCGTCCTGTCCGCGCAGTTGTATGGAGAACCGGCTCGCCGCGACTTTTCGGATATTGACCTTCTCGTCAAGCCTGAGGATTGGCGCCGGGCCAGGGAGCTACTCGAGAAGTCAGGGTTTAAGGGCCCCGGTCAGGTCGGCAGTGAGCGGGCGCATGTGTTTCCTATGCAGCGGCGAGTCACAGTAGAGCTGCATCGGAGCCTGATGGATGATTGGTTCTTTTTCAACCTTTCAGCAGACAAATTGTTGGAGAGACTTGTTCCCGTTAGAGTCGAAAACCAGACTGTGTGGACCCTGAGCGCCGAAGACAACGCGGTCTTCCTGTGTGCCCATGGAGGCAAACACCGATGGTCGAGACTCGGCTGGGTTTGTGACATTGCCGCCCTGCTCACGCGGAGTCCGCTCGACTGGGACGTGGTTCTGCAACGCGCACGGACAGAGGATGCGGTGCGGATGGTGCGCCTCGGAGTTTATCTGGCGGCAACCCTTCTCGGCTGCCCGCTCGCTCCTGAGGTTCGCGCAGAGGTTGTGGGTGACCCCGCCACGGTGCGGCTGGGTACACAGATTGTCGCAGAGAGGTATCGAACGGGAACGAAGAGGAAGGAGGTGTTTCTACACGGTAAAGAGACCTCAAAATACTACATCGCCATTCGGGAGCGATACAGGACGAGATTGTGGTACTGCCTTTTTCTCATTTGGTATCGTTGTCAGCCAACTGGAAAGGACGTTTCGGTTCTTCCACTTCCCCGCATGCTACACATGCTTTACTACTTTCTCCGTCCCTTCCGTGTTGTCCGTGAGTATGGATGGGAATCGGTCAGAAGCTATGTGGGACAGTTCGTTCGAATACTGGTCGGCAGTCGCAGGCCTGTTTAAAAACAAGGGGGTTCTATGGAAAGGGACAATAAAGATCAAGCCCGCGTCACTCACGTTCATGAACGGAGACGGGAGTTTCTCCGGCGCACGCTTGCCACTACGGCTTACGCGGCTCCGGTGATTCTCAGCTTTTCGACTCGAGACCTCGTCAAAGCTGCGTCCGGCTCCGGTTCGTTCTCCTCGATGGGGTCTCCCGGGCTGAAGTGGAAGTAGTCGCCGCCGAAACCCGAATTTCAACCAAAGCCAAAACCTCGGAAGAAGAAGTCCTAGTCTGGAGACCTCGACCGGTCTCCAGACCGTTTCAAACTACCGGGTAGAGCACTGACTTTTTGTCGGTGCCGTCGAAGCGGAGAAGAATATGGAACCGTACGATACCCACCCCGAAACTCGGCAGGACTTGGAGTACCGCGAATTGGACGACGGGGGAGTCGTCTACGATACTGCGTTTGAAAGAATTCACACATTAAACGCCACTGCAGCGTACATCTGGAACCTTTGTGATGGGACGAGGTCCGTTTCTGAAATCGCGGAGGGACTTCACCAAGCCACGGGGATACATCCCGACCAAGCGCTCGTCGATGTAGTCACGCTGCTTGTCGATTTCCGTAACCAGGGGCTGCTGCAAACGAAATGACTGCTTTCCTCAGCTTGCATGCAGCAGGTGTCGTCCGCAACGGTAAGGCGGCATTGTTATTAGGTGAGTCCAAGGCGGGTAAGAGCACTTTAAGTACGCGACTGCTGGACGAGAACTTCACAATCCTGGCGGATGACGTGGTGCTGGTTGATATCGAATCGCTGTTGTCGCACCCGTCCGAAAGGGCGATTTACTTGCGTTCCCAAGCATCTCGGCTCTTTCCCCAGTACCGACCTTACCTTCACCCGGGACGGTCACGCGGTCAACGATACTGGCGATTAAACCCGGAAGAAATTGGAGCGGGCTGCAGAGCAGCACCTACGCCAGTTCATGCGCTAATTCAACTGGAGAGGGCTTGTCCGGGGCGGCCGGCGGCCCTTCTCCCCATGAGCCAAACAGACGCCACCACTGCTCTGCTGCGGCAAAGTATGAACCTTATGGAGCTGGGAACGTCTGGACTTGGCGCCATGATTCAGCTTGTCCGCCAGGCCCGGCTATTTCGCCTGTATAACGGCGACCTGACCGGTTGCGCCAGCCTGCTGTCCCAAGCGCTTCCGTAATGGCTCCAGTTTCTCGTTCCGGGACGTCAGTCAAGTCAAACCTGATCAAACAGACAGGGCGAGAGCGTTTTCCATGAGCGAATTGACTAACCAAGCTGGTTTCTTGGAGTTGCGGGGCTGGCGGCAACTCGGTGGAGTGATTCTGTCGCGATCAACAGTGCGCGACTTGATTGACTCAATGGTCGTGGCTGTTGGCTTCTGGCTGGCATACGTCATCCGTTTTGACGGTGTCATACCAGAACCTCAATTGAGGCAGATGATCTCCTACCTCCCCATCACTGTCCTGATTTACTTGATTGCCCGGAACTTGGTTGGCGTCCAGCGCCAAGTCTGGCATTTCTTTGGCCCACCGGATGCGGCACGCACTGCCCTGTCGGTTTTCTGTGCTGCTAACTTCCTGTTTCTTTCCAATGCTGCCTACGCCGCCTTTGCGAATTCGAACCGCATCCCGATTGGCGTCACCGCCATTCACCCCTTGATCATCATCGTGGGCTGGTGCGGCACTCGTTTTCTGCGGCGCTCCCTCTACAGTCGAAAACGGAGCGGCGACCAGGAATTGACAGCGACCCAGCCGCCCAAACGATTCCTCCTGGTCGGTGCCGGTCAGGTAGGAGTGTCACTGGTTCAAGATCTGAGGCTTAAGCCTGGATCGTTCCAGATTGTCGGATTCCTGGATGACAACCCCGCTCTGAAAGGTCGCATGATCGAAGGCGTGCCGGTGTTGGGGAAGACCGACAGTATTCCTTCGATTGTGGCCAAACATCGGGTCGATCAGGTCACGCTGTGCATGCCGAGCGCTCCGGCTGCGGTGCAGCATCGGATTGCGGAGTCCTGCAGAAAAATGGGCGTCCAAGTCACCACTGTTCCCACGCTTTCGGAGATCCTGCTGGGCAAGGTTGAGATCAGCCGGTTGCGACCGGTGCGCATGGAAGATCTGCTCTGCCGCTCTTCCGTGGACTATTCGCTGGAAAACAGGGAATTGGCTGAGGTCTACAGTGGCCGTCGCATCTTGGTCACGGGCGCTGGAGGGTCAATCGGCTCCGAGTTGGTTCGGCAGCTCAAAGAGTTGGGTCCCTCCCAGCTGATCCTCCTCGACAAGGACGAAAACAGCCTCTACGAGATCGGGTTGGAGATTCGAGAGAGCCTGGATCGAGTCACTGAAGTGGTGGCCGATATCCGCGACTTGTCGACTCTCATCCGGGTATTTGAGCAGTGGCGGCCGGAGGTTGTGTTCCATGCCGCGGCCTACAAGCATGTGCCCTTGATGGAGCACCACCCGAGTGAAGCCGTTCTGAACAACGTCATGGGAACCCGGAATGTCGTCGAAGTTTCCAACTACCTTGGGGTTTCGAATTTTGTTCTCATCTCGACGGACAAGGCGGTTAACCCGACGAGCATGATGGGAGCGACCAAACGGATCGCAGAACTCATCGTGCAAAACCGGGCTGCTGACAGCTTCGGAACCCGGTTCTGCTGCGTACGGTTTGGCAATGTCCTGGGCAGTCGGGCCAGTGTGGTGCAAATCTTCCAGAAGCAGATTCGCGAAGGCAAGGCGATCACCATAACTCACCCGCAGATGCGGCGGTACTTTATGACAATCCCCGAAGCGGTCCGCCTGGTAATCCAAGCCGGCACGCTAGGCCAAAGGGGAGAAGTATTCGTTCTTGATATGGGCACGCCGGTCCGAATCACGGATCTCGCACGCAACCTGGTTCAACTACTTGGCCTGCGGCCGGAAAAGGATGTCCCGATCCGCTTCACCGGACTGCGGCCGGGAGAAAAACTGGACGAGGAACTGCTCCTGAGCACCGAAAACGGCGTGCGTAGCACCAAATGCCCAAGGATTTTCGTCGCGGAGAGCACGCCGATCGACTCCGAGCGGCTGCAGGTCACCTTGGACGAGCTCGAGAAGGCGGCCCGCATCAGTGACGTGCAGGCGATCAAGTCTTTGATCAGTAATCTTGGCATTGGATACCACTATCCTCTTGCCAATCGGTGGGCGACTATTTCCAGCTCTTCCCAAGAGACACTCGGGTTGCGCACCGAATGAGGCTTTTTGATCTCAAGTGCACCAGTTGCGGAAGTCGCAGGATCTCCGCCTCAGCCATTGAGACCAGGGCAGGGAAGGTCCTTTCTTGGTTCGCGCTCAGGCGGCTGCGCTGTACTTTCTGCGGCAAGAACCTTTACCGGTTCACCCGGAAATGCCCTACTGTCCTTGGGTTTCAAAACCCGCTCGTCAGGCTCAATTCCGTGCCGACCGATACTAACAGCTTTCGGCACATTGTCCAGGAAATCGCCCGTCTCGAAGCCCAGCTGCAATCCGAATGCCGCCTGACGATTGAAAAGGGAATTCGGCAGGTAGGGCAGGTTGTGGAAGAACCAGAAGAAAGCGCCCTTCCTTTGAGGTTAAAGACCGGCAGCGACAACTGATGAGTTTCCTCCAGTCCCCAAAAGCGCTAGTGAGCGGCAACAGGAGTCAAGAAGCGTGGCAAATCTAATCAAACGAGAACCGACCACACCGCTTCCGCAGATCGCGGCCCCTAAAGCTTCATTGCGAAAGGGTAGCGATATCGAGGACTACCTGGGTATTTTCAGGCGCCGGAAGTGGACCATTCTCACCACCCTGCTGCTGGTATTCGCAGCCAGTGCACTTCGGACCCGAACTTCGACTTCGTTGTATCGATCCACGGTGACGATCCTGATCGAGGAAGAGGGCAACGTGTTGCCCTACCCGCAAGTCTATGAAAGTCAGGCAACTAACCCTCAGCATATTCAGACCCAGACAATTGTGCTGAGGAGTCGCACCCTGGCGGAGCGGGTGGTCAAGGCGCTGAGACTGGCCAAGGATCCGCAGCGCATTGAAGCAGTGGCCAACTGGGTCCGCGGGAACCTTGAAGTAATCCCGATTCCGAACACCCAAATCGTGCGGGTCTCTTTCAGCTCAACCGACGCCGAGGAGGCGGCCCGCATTGTCAATCAGCTTGCGGATGAATACACACTCTATACGTTTGAGAGCAAATACGAGGCGACGACCCAGGCACGCGATTTTCTCGAACGCGAGCTGACCAGTCTGAAAGAGAAAGTCGCCCAGTCAGAAGCGTCCCTAGTCGACTATGCCCGCAGCCGCAACCCGAATCTCCTGATGGCGCCGACCGAAAACCCGGTGCTGAAAAAACTCATCGAGTTCAACAACGAGCTGACTGCCATCGAGCAGAAACTGCTGTCAAACCGGTATAACGACATCAAGGATTGTGGGCCTGAGACCTTTCCGGAAAGTGCGAAGAACGACGTTATCAAAAGCCTCGAGCTGCAGCTGGCGGCTGACAGTCGGGAGCTGGCTCTCTTGTCGGCCCAATTTGGACCTGGCTGGCCTGACGTCAAGCGGGTACGAAGGCAGGTTGAACACCTCCGGGAACAACTGGCCCGAGCCGTAGAGAATTCGATCCAGCAAGAGCGGATCGAGTACGAGCTGTTCCTGAAACAGCGAGCCCGGCTGCTTGAAGCGATACAAGAACAGAGCCGACTGGCGGGCAGGTTCAACGAGGATTCCATTCACTACAACATGCTCAAACGTGAAGTGGAGTCAGACCAGCAGGTTTACCAGGGACTCCTGCAGCGCTTGAAACAAGCCATGGTACTCTCAGGGGAGACTTCCACCAACATCCGAATAGTGGAACGCGGCTTGGTGCCCTCCACTCCATACTCGCCCAACGTTACCATGAATCTGCTTCTCGGCGCAGGTGTGGGATTGCTCCTGGGGATTGGTTTTGCAGCTGCCCAGGAGTACTTCGACAAGAGTCTGAAAGGACCTGCCGACATCGAGAGCCACCTGGGGCTACCCGCGCTCGGCATTATCCCATTCCTGGGCAAGGACTGGGTGCAGACCGAGGCGGTTGCGTTGAAAAAACGCGAGAACAAGGGCTCGCTGAAGAGTGTTCGTATCGAGCAAATCGGGCTCATCCCGGACCTTTGCTGGGAAAGCTATCGCTCCCTGCGTACAGCGCTTGTGCTTGCGCGTCCGCTAAATGAGATTTGCAAAACAATCCTGGTGACGTCTCCCCTTCCTCGAGAAGGCAAGACGACGACTTGTCTGAACTTGGGCGTCTCATTCGCGCTCAGTCGCGCGAGTACACTGGTGATCGAACTCGATCTGCGGAAACCATCGCTGGCTCGTCGCCTCGGTCTCCCGGAGGACTTGGGTGTGGCGTCCTACCTCTCGGGGGAATGTCAATTATGTGACCTGATTCGCCCCACAGGGATCCCGAATCTCTCCTTGCTGCCTGCCGGTCCTGCATCACCGGATGCACCGGAATTACTTGGTGCGAGGCTGATGCGCGAAGCGTTCAGCGTGTTCCCCAAGCTGTTCAATTACGTCCTGATCGATTCTCCCCCATTACTGGCGGTTACGGATGCGCTTCTGGTGGCTCCACAGGTTGACGGTGTCCTCCTGGTGACCAGCGGAGGCGACACTTCCCGGGACGCGGTCCAAGCAGCGCGGGATCTGCTTTTGTCCGCAGGCGCGAAACTCCTCGGCGTGCTGATTAACGGCGCGGACAAGCGCTACCGGGGTTATTCGCACTATTACACCTATTATTCCGATTATTCCGATAGGAGCAGCCGTGCGTAATCTGGAGAAATTTGAGATGATCACAGCCATGGCGGCGCTGTTGGTTTTACCTGCCGGTCTGATTCTGGCCTCTCCGCCGCACTCGGAAATGGTGAATTCAGTTGAGTCCGGTGCAGATCCAAACCAAGTCTCGGATTACCGGGTTGGGGCCGGCGACCTGCTCGAGATCTCGGTTTTTTCAGTGAGTGGCTTTCAGCACTTTGTCCGCGTCAGTTCTTCGGGCTTCGTCAAGTTGCCTCTCCTGGGACAGATCCATGTCGCCGGCCGTACCTGTGCCGAAATCGAAGATCTCCTGACCAAAAAGCTGGATGGGGAATACATCAATGATCCGGACGTGATCGTGCAGGTGAAGGAATATCGATCGCAGAGTGTACTTGTCTTGGGCGCAGTTCGCAGTCCGGGCCTTTACCAGCTCACGCACGATTTAACGCTGGTCGACGTTCTCGCCCTTGCCGGAGGTGTGACCGTGGATGCCGGGGATACAGTAACCATCCAGCGTCGCGCGGTCAGACCGGAGGGCGGGCAGCAGGCATCGCCCCAGTTGACTGAGGTTAATCTGGAAGAGTTAATCGCGAACGGAAACACGGTGGTCAATCTTCCTGTTTACGGCGGGGACGTGATTAACGTGGTGCAAAGGGTCCAAGAGGTCTACTACGTGATCGGTGAAGTGAACAGCAGCGGCGCCTTTCCGCTTCGCCGAGTTGAACCTTTGCGCATCAGTCAAGCCTTGGCGCAGGCCGGAGGCCCGCAAAAAACGGCCAAAATGTCGAAGTCCGTTCTGCTTCGTTACGACGAAAAGGGAGAGCGCAAGGAGATACCGGTGGACTTCGCTGCTATTCTCCAAGGTAGACAACCAGATTTCAACGTGCTTCCGAACGATATCATCTTCGTTCCCGGAAGTCACTTTAAAAACGTCACTTACGGGATTCTCGGCATCATACCCCACACCGTTTCCACCGTGCCCCATGTCATCCGGTAGCGCAGTCTGATCCGCGAAGGCGGAGGCTGTTATTCACGAACCAGCTGAAACTCATGAAGCTGTTCGAAATGATCATCTGTCTGAGCCGAAAGAAGGCCGTGCTGTGCCTGCTCTTGTTCACGCTCTCACTTGCAGTGCTGTTTGCGACACGGTCGGCTCAGCAGGAGCGCGACAGCCTTGCTTATGCACAAGCGGTAAAGCTCGGAGAAGACCTTCTGCATCCCCATCATCTGCTTTTCAACCCGATCTCCCGCGCAGTGCTGTTGGCGGCGTGGACGGTTTCAATCCCTTGGGACGCGGTCACCGCCATGCAGGTCCATAACATCATCTGGGCCGCCGCCGCGGTGGCGGGCTTTTTTCTGGTGGTATGCGGGGTGATCGGTCGGCCGCTGCTGGCTTTTCTGGCTTCCCTCATCCTACTTGCGACTCAGGGCTTCTGGTTACTGGCCACTCAAACGACACTGTATACGCCTGCCTGTGCTGTCTTGATTCTCCTGTCGGCGGCGGCCCTCCACTGTGTGTCAGGCCAGATGCCGTGGCGAGGCTACCCCTACCTGCTGGCTTTCCTGCTTGCCCTTGCCGTGCTCTATTACCAAGCCAATGTATTGTTCTGTCTGCCCCTGGCAGTCCTGCTGGTGTCTCACCAGGGGCGGACCGGCTTCTGGAAATGGACGCTTGTCGTCGCCATCGCAGGAATAGTGACTCTGGCGGTCTATTTGTCGGCATTTAATGCGGCTCACCCTCAGGCCTCTTTGGCGGAATTCTGGCAATTTTGCTTTCAGTACAACTCACAGCTTTGCTGGGGCGCTGAATGTGTGGACGCTCCCGAGAACTGGGGCACCTTTGCGAATTATGGACCTCAGGGAATCTTTGAGCTTGGGAGAGGGCTACTTTGGCTTTTCGTCCCGCACGTCTCGACCCTCGCCGTGCTCGCTTCTGGAATTGGTCTGATTGGCCTGTTATGGTGGCATATCAGCGGACTGACGCACGCCAGCCAGCGCTGGAAGATGCGAGCATTCCTAGTCACGTGGGTCTTGACTTACCTCGCCTTCTTTCTCTGGTGGCTACCTTCGTATCAGCATCCGCTGTTGATAGTTCTTCCCCCGATACTGTTACTCGGAATTCTAACCGTTGTAGACATCTCTCTGGCAACGCCGCGCCTAAGCGAAAAGAGAATGAGGCTGGTGGTGAGTTCTGCTTTGATGCTGCTAGCAGTCACCAACATGTATGTCGCTGTTCGACCACGGCTTTCGCCAAGCGATTCGTACTGGGAGGCGAAGGAATTATCAGAGGCTGCTCCAGGGAACGCCAGATTCCTGGTGAGCTATCGTGTTTGGAATCATCTACGTTACTATTTCGACCGCCAAGAGTCGGCCCGACTGGCTAAGTTCCCCCTGGTTTACTTCTACCAGGACAAACAGCTGCCAGCGACATACCACCTCGATGACAATAGCCTGGTTTTCATTGATTCCGGCTTTGTTGCACCCGGGTACCGACTTGAAGGATACAGTTCTCAACCCGTCAATGGTTTCGTGCGGCCCGATCGATGGCTGGCGTATATATCGTGGCTTTTCGGTTTTGAATCCGACAGCGGCGGAAGGATTGCGCGAGCCAGGGATTTCAGGGTCGTTCGTCTGAGAGAAGGAAATCCCTACTTGCTCCTGTTACAAGAGAAAAAAAGCGTCGATAACGTGTCGGATTTCATGCGTGAGCTGGAAACCACCTTGACGTCCTCGGGGAACGAGCGTGTTCTGGCCACTTGGCGAGGCGACGCGATGACGACGCCGGGCGAGTGAAGGGTGTAGCGCAGCGCAAAGGCATACAAAGGGGCATAGAAAAAGGAGAAAGGAGTCGCGAGTGGCAGTCAGGCAAGCGGGGCTTTCTGAGACCGTTTCTTTACCAGCCCTGTCATCTTTGCCCGAGATCGTGATCGAACCGCCTCGGGGCTGGATTTCCCTGGGTCTGAAGGATTTCTTTGAGCACCGGGAGTTGCTCTACTTCCTAATGTGGCGAGACATCAAGATCCGCTACAAACAGACCGTCCTGGGCGCCGGCTGGGCGGTGCTTCAGCCCTTGCTGACGATGGTCATCTTCAGCCTCTTCTTCGGTAAGCTCGGAAAGATGCCTTCTGACGGCGTACCTTACCCGATTTTTTCGTTCGCTGCCTTGGTTCCCTGGCACTTTTTCGCTCACGGGCTCACGCAATCCGCGAACAGCCTGGTGACCAGCGCCAACATGATTCGAAAGGTATACTTCCCCAGGGCGTTGATGCCCACGGCAGCCGCTTTGGCAGGGCTGGTCGATTTCGTCATAGCTTTTGGCGTTCTCTGCTGCCTGATGCCCATCTGGGGACTCGCACCTGACTGGAGGATCCTTTGGATTCCCCTCCTGCTCCTTTTAGCTGTGACGACCACACTGGGCGCAGGGCTTTGGCTGGCTGCTCTCAATACCCAGTTCCGCGATATCCGCTACACTCTGCCATTTATCACCCAGTTCTGGATGTTCGCCACTCCGATTGCCTATCCGAGCAGCCTGCTCGAGCAGCCGTGGCGTTCGATCTACGGGCTAAACCCGATGGTCGGGGTCGTGGAGGGTTTTCGCTGGGCCATGTTAGACAGCAGCCCCAGTCCCGGATTCGTGATGGTGGCCTCGGTGATGTCCGCTTTAGTGCTTTTCGTCAGCGGACTGATCTATTTCCGGCGAATGGAAGACTCTTTCGCCGACGTGGTGTGACCCCTCATGTCCAACTTTGCAATTGAAGCAGAAGACCTCGGAAAACAGTACTACATCGGCCGTCAAAAGCTTCCATACCGGACTTTTCGCGAGAGCTTTGCCCAGGCGGTGATCTCACCGTTTCGCAAACTGAAGAAGGTATTTGCAGGTGATCCACACGCGGCCGCAAACCTTGAGGAGGGGTTGTGGGCCTTGCGCCATGTTTCTTTCCAGGTTCGCCATGGAGAGGTCATTGGAATCATAGGTCACAATGGGGCGGGGAAGAGCACCTTGCTCAAAGTCCTGTCCCGGATTACCAAGCCGACCGAAGGAAGAGTCAGGATCCGGGGACGAGTAGGCTCCCTGTTGGAGGTGGGTACCGGATTTCACCCGGAGTTGACTGGCCGGGAGAACATTTATCTGAACGGCGCCATATTGGGCATGAAGCGCGCCGAAATCGACCGGAAGTTCGACGAAATAGTGACCTTTGCCGAGACAGAACGGTTCTTAGAAACCCCGGTTAAGCATTATTCAAGCGGAATGCGGGTCCGGCTGGCGTTTGCGGTAGCAGCTCACCTGCAGCCAGAGATCCTTCTTGTTGACGAGGTGCTGGCAGTCGGAGACGCAGCCTTTCAAAAGAAGTGCCTGGGCAAGATGGGGGACGTAGCCAGCACTGGGCGAACGGTCCTTTTTGTCTCTCATAACATGGCGGCCATCACGGCGCTCTGTAGCAAGGGGTTGCTGCTTTCCAACGGTAGGGTCGTGTCTACGGGCCCCGTTTCGGAAGTTGTAAAGAAGTACCTCGAGGGGATGAATGAACTTTGCAGCACCGACTTGCAGGACCGAACCGACCGGCAGGGAAACGGTCGTATCAGGTTCACAGATGTGGTTTTCCTGGACGAGAACGAACGAATCACTCACGCAGCAGTGACTGGCCTGCCGCTGACAATCGTGCTGGGTTACGTCGGAAATGATGACCGCCCGGTGCGCAACGTCGACATGGACATCGCCTTCTACAACCCTCTCGGCCAGCTTCTGTTCTTCTGCAAGGCGAGGATGGCCTGTGGCTCCTTCGACGTTTTACCCCCCTGGGGGAGGATATCCTGTCACATTCCAAAGTTTCCCTTAAGCCCAGGAAGATATCGCTTCAAGCTATGGTGCAGCGTGGGGGGGCATACCGCCGATAGAATTGAAGACGCCGGGGTGCTCCAGGTGGAGTCGGGTGACTTTTATGGAACGGGTAACCTGCCTACTCGAAACCCCGAAGGAATCGTACTGGTAGAACATAGCTGGCAGGTCGTGGAAGACGGTATGAGGCGGGGAGAACAATGGGTGCCCGATTCGGCAGCAGTCGACTGACCCGAAATGGCACCGAGCGGCCTGGTTGGAAGTGTGCTTTTCAACTCGCTTCATTTCCTGGTTTCCCTTTTCATTGTTGTTTGCTGCACTGGGCCGCCTACACTTTCCTCACCCTTGCCATCCTGAACCTCCGCATCCCGCACGAAATCCCGTTTAACTGCGCGTTTCGTGTCCCCCCGGGAGAATGTCAGAAAGAGTCTGATTTTAATTGTCTGTTGATTCGCATTGTTTCAGCTGGAAAGAGTATCCCGACGACCAGCTATATCCGAACGAACATCTGGGGGGAGACCAGAAGGGGATTGCAGAATGAAGTACCAGGCCGAGGTTTTGGTGATCGGCGGTGGACCTTCCGGATTATCAGTTGCATATGGCCTTCAAGGCGACACGATCGTGCTCGAGAAGGAGTTCAAGGTCGGGGGGTTATGCCGATCGATTTACCAGGGTGAAGGGGTCTTCGACATAGGCGGACATTCGTTCCACACGCCGCATCCTGAAGTGGACCGACTTGTCGAAATGCTGCTTGAAGGTGGTCTGTTTCGGCAACAGCGTGATGCGCGTGTCTACACGAACGGTGTCGTGATCCCATACCCGTTTCAGAAATCCTACGAACAGGTGCCCGATGCCCAGATCGTCAAGGAATGCGAAGAGGGCCTGCGTAATGCAATGGGTCAGGCGGAGCAGGCGGCCAATTTCGAAGACTATATCGTACGGAAGTTTGGCCGAGGGATAGCGGAACATTTCATGCTTCCTTACAACCGCAAGCTATGGGCTCGCGACCTTAAGCGCATCTCGTGCGAGTGGACTTCGGAGCGAGTCGCGGCCCCCAAAGGACAGGTTGAGACCTTCCAATTCAGCGGCGGCGCCCGAAAACCACTGCAGTCCGATACCAGTGTCGGTTATCCCCGGCGAGGTGGCTTTGAAGAGATTTATGCCATCTTTGTCCCGCACCTTCCAGCGATTCACCTTAATGCTGAAGTGGCCGAGATCGATACGCGGCACAAAACTGTAACGACTCGGTCTGGCCAACGGTACCGGTGGGAAATCCTGGTTTCAACGATGCCGTTGCCGGTTCTTCTCGAAAGAATTGTCCAGGCTCCGCCCAGGTTGCGTCAGCTGGCCGAACGGCTGGAATACATGTCCTTGCGGGTCGAACTGCTGCTAACTGGGGCACCCCTGAAGTCGACTGTCCAAAGGATCTACGTGGCGGATCCGGCTATTCCTCCGCACAAGATTGCCTTGAACCACAACTCCTCCGACTACCTGAGAAAGCGCGCCAACCACGCGATCATGGCAGAGGTCTCTATTTCCGATGAAAAGAGAGTGGATGTAGAGGAGATCGCCCCGCGAACCGTGGATTTCCTGCGCTCTGTTGGCGTCCTCGAAAGGCACGATGAAATCATTTGGAAGGGACATTTCGATGTCCGGTATGCCTACCCGGTTTATACGCACGACCGACCCGCCATCGTGCAAGAAATTAAGGAGTGGCTGGGCGAACGCGACGTTTATACCACCGGACGTTTCGGAGACTGGGAATACATCAACTCTGATAAGTGCATAAAGAAGGGACTGGAGCTGGCCTCGCAACTACGCACCATGTACCAGGGTGCTCTTCGTTCGGTGGCGTCCCCAGAGTTGTAACGTGGCCGGCGCGAGGATTCCGTCATGACAGCTGCACAATCGCCTCTTATCAGGGTTCTCCCTCCGGCGCTCATGTTCTCACTTGCCGCGTCACTGGGCTGGATAATCCCGGATTTCGGCTGGTTCGTAGTTGCGGGTGTTATCGGCTTGCCATTGCTCGTCCTGGTGCTAGGCCGACCGCTGGTTGGTGCCGCGCTGTTGGCGGCTACTCTTCCACTAGAAAGCCTGCTGACGGTCGGTGACAGTATCACAGGCACGCGGCTTCTGGGGGTCGTGATCTTCGCACTCTGGTCCATTCACAAGCTGTTCCGGCCGCAAGGGCTCCGCAAGATCTTCACCCATCGTCACTTCCAGGCGGCCGTCCTGGTTCTGGCGGTAGCATCCCTGTCGACGTTATGGGCGTTTTACGTCATTGACGCCTATCTGGGCCTCCTGTCGCTTCTGCAGCTGATCCTGTTCAGTGTCCTGATTCTTGATGTCGTCGACTCCTGGCCGAAGATCGAACTATTTGCCAAGGTGTTACTCCTCATGGGCGTGGTCACCGCGGTTCTTACCTTGCAGCAGTATTACCTGGAGAATGTCAGACGAGCCGGCGGCGATATTGCGGGCGGCATCAACGGGACGGCTGCAATGCTGGTTTCCATTCTGCCGTTCGCTTTGTACCTGGTCAGAGCAGGTCGTGGCTTTTGGCGGGTGGCGGGCATCGTCTACCTTCCCGTCTCCGTATGGGCGGTCGCCGTGACTTTTTCTCGGACCAGCTATCTCCTCCTGGTCGCGGTGGGGCTTGTGCAGCTTGCACTGGCGCTGCGGGACCGTCGTCGCATCTCGGTCCTACTGGCGGTTGTCCTGGTGCTCGTCCTAATCGCCAATTTTCTTCCCCAGGAAGCTATACGCAGCCGGGTTGAAACGATTGTACCCGCGATTACGAACATGTTCGACACAGTTTCAGGACGTGGAACAGTCACCAAGGCCGACAGTCGGGCTTTCCATTGGGCCGTGGGATTTCAAATGTTCCGAGATAATCCGCTGCTAGGGACCGGTTACAACAACTACGGAAGACATTTCCTTCATTACCAGAACCGGGTGCCTAATCCGGACCAGTACTACGTCGGCATCCGGAGTGCCCATAGCAGTTACGTCGCCTTCCTGGCCAACCAGGGTCTCGTCGGTTTGATGGTTTGGCTGGGGTTTTTTGCCCTCACCGGGGCCGCAGTGGTCCGATTGTGGCGGAGACTATCGTGCTACGCAGGATCCCGCGAGTTCCTGCTGGTTGAGACGCTCGGGATAATCTTCCTGATTCACCTGCTTTACGGCTTTTCGTCGCTCGTGCACCAGGAAAAGCTTTTCTGGATGAACCTCGGCCTCTTGGCGGCTTCCGCCAGGATAGCGGATAACGAGCAGCTGCAGCGCGAGGAAGCGAGTACGACTTAACGCTTTTGATTCGCCTTTAGTCCGCCAGGCAAGGATTCCTTATGCCGGAAGCCCCGTTGAGAATCGCCCACGTAACGACGGTGTCCATGTCTCTTCGCTACATGATTCTGAGTCTGCTGAAGAGTCTCAGCGAGGCAGGTTGTGAAGTGTATGGGATTTGTTCGCCTGGCCCTGAAGTGGAGGCTGTAAGCGCTGCCGGAATTCGCTACCTGCCCGTTCCGATGACAAGGAGCTTCACGCCGGCCCGGGATATGCATTCGCTCCTGGAACTCTACAGGGTTATGCGGCGATATCGTTTTACCATAATCCACACTCATACCCCCAAGGCTGGGTTTCTCGGCCAGTTAGCCGCCCGGATGGCGGGCGTTCCTATCATCGTCAACACGGTCCACGGCTTCTATTTCCACGAAAGGACGCCCTTTGTGAAGCGGCGTTTCTACGTTGCCCTCGAAAAGCTAGCCGCCCGGTGCTCCACGATGGTCCTCTCCCAAAGTGCAGAGGATATGGCGACCGCAGTTAACGAGAGAATTTGTGAACCGGGCAAAATCCAGTTCCTAGGAAACGGTGTAGATGCCACTTCTTTCGATCCAGGGCGAATACGGCCGGAGACACGTGACCGGAAGCGCCAGGAGTTGGGCATCCCGCAGTCAGTTCCGGTCATCGGGTTTGTGGGAAGAATTGTCGCGGAAAAGGGGATTCGCGAGCTTTTCCAGGCATTCCGCATCGTGCAAGAGGCTCTCCCTGAAGCCCGGCTGTTAATGGTCGGCCCGGCTGATCCCGAAAAGAACGATGCACTTGATTTCGACGCAGCGCACGACTACGGGATCGCTGAAGGCTGCATCTTTACCGGTCGGCGCGAGGACATGCCTGATTTGTACTCCCTTATGGACCTGGTAGTGCTTCCGTCCTATCGAGAAGGATTTCCGCGGCCCCCCATGGAGGCTTCCTTCATGGGCATACCTTCGGTTGTCACTGATGTTCGTGGTTGTCGCGAGGCGGTCGATCATGGGGTCAACGGTTTGATTGTGCCCCTTGGAAATGTCGAAGCATTGGCGGCGGCCATCTTGCGGCTCCTGAAGAATCCTGATGAGCGGATGCGGATGGGTCAGGCGGGTCGAAGAATCGCCCTCGAACGCTTCGATGAGAGACGGATCGCGGCAAGAGTGCTGCAAGTCTATTCCCAGCTTTTGAAATCCACGGGGTCGACTGCACCGGAAGGATGGGTTACCGATGCTGTCTAAAGGAAAATCAAACTACAGGATATACGTGAGTCGAGCGGCCGGTTGGACCGGGTGCTCCGATTTAATCGTCAGTCTTATTTTCCTGGCCGGATTGGTCATGCTGACCCATGTCCTCGCTTTCCTGGCCAATACCTTCGCACCGACGGATCAGGCGCTGTTTTTGCGCCATGACATCAGGCAGTTTCGCGCCTTAATGTCCGCCGGCCATGAGCTGGAAGCACTGAGCATTGGCAACTCGCACAACGGCTCTTTGCGCGTGGAGTCACTGGGCCTGCGGGCGTTAGAAGTGACCCGGGCACACTGCGATCTTTTTGAGGTGCGCTACGTGCTCAAGCACACGGTTCCGCGGGCAAAACGGCTCAAGGTTGTCTTTATGCCAATTTCCTACTTCACCTTCGCCTGGGATTCTGCCGGAGTTGATTCTATCCGGATACGCAGGCGGCACCTGTACCAAGCAGTAGGGGCGTGGCCTCCCATTCCGGGGGATATTCCCAATTTCCTTGCTGCGCAAGGCGAGCGTATCTGGCCAATTACTACGCTTCTTCGTCATGATGATTTTAAAAACGTGTTTATCGCTTTGCTCCGCGGCGAGCCGGTCAAACCCCCGACACTGATTGCTATCGACGACCGCTATCGTAACCATATGGCGCCGGATGAGCTTGACGAATATGCTCGTCAGCGAGTCGAGAGAGTCTTGCAAGATGTTTCCGAAATGCAGGCGGCTGATCCTAAGCTCGAAGAGCATTTACTATCATCGCTTCGACAGATCGTTCAGCTGCTTCGAACGAATCACATCCGCCCCGTTTTCTTTACTCCACCTTACAGTCGGCCGTACAACCGCTACTACACCTCCTTGTTGGACGAACAGCGCGCCCGCATGCGAGAACTGATGGCACGCGTCCAAGAAGAGCTCAAGGTTGATTATTACGATTTTTCCGAGGACCCGGATTTCACTTCTCGCGTCACACTTTTTGCCGATAGTGACCATCTCAATGCGCACGGTCGGCTGGAGTTTTCGGAAAAGTTCCGGCAACACCTGGAGTTCGCTGCAGGGGAGCAACAGGCTGTCACTGATTCGGCTCGGCTCTCTTCCACGGAAGGGAACAGTCATAGACGATGACGGTAGCGCTCGTACCGTCGCCCGCCGGAGGCCGAAAGTCATGGAGATTCTCGGAATCGGAATAGATATTGAAAACGTCGAACGGTTTTCAGGGTTGACGCTGGAGGACCACCAGGTATTTCTCAGGAGAATCTTCACGGAACGAGAATTGGAGTATTGCTTTTCAAAAGCCAACGCCGACGCTCACTTGGCGGTTCGCTTTTGTGGGAAGGAGGCTGTCATCAAGGCACATGCCGGTCTACGCAAAGAACTAAGCCACAACCATATTGAAATCATTAATAACGAGAACGGTTCGCCAGTCGCCAATCTCCTGTGTGATAGCGCCTCTGACCAACGAATCCTGTTGAATCTCTCCCACACCCAAGAACTGGCGACAGCCATAGCCATAGTCATCAGGGACGGGTCATGCAAGCGATCAGAGAACTGATTAAGAGCCACAATCCAGGTCGGGTCTCGGACTGCCTGGTCCTGGCTCAAAAGATCAAAGACGAGGTTGCCCAAAGAGCCGTGACGAGCGACAGGCAACTGAGATTCGCCCTTCTCGCCAGCTTCACCTCAAAAGGACTGGCCGAGGCTCTGTTAGTGAAATGCTTTGATGCAGGCATACTCGCCGATTGTTACGTCGGCGAGTACAACCAGTACGCCCAGGAATTGCTTAATGAAAACAGCGGTCTTTACAGGTTCAATCCGGATATCGTCTTCATTCTAATAGACATCCAGGCAATCCTCGGGGAACGCTTCTTCAGGTTCTACCAGCTTGATCCCGATGAAAGAGCCAGGCTGCTCGATGAAAAAGCGTCGGAAATAGCGCTATTCCTGGGGTTTCTCTCCTCCAAGACTGCGGCCAAAGTGGTGTTCCACAATTTTGAGGTCCCAACGATCTCTCCGCTAGGAATATTGGAAAACAAGCAGCGACTCGGCTTGGTTGAATTTGTGCAAGCCCTGAACGGGAGGTTGAGGGACGAGTGGCGAGACAATCACCAGGTGTTCATTTTTGATTTCGACGGATTTTGCTCGAGAGTAGGCAAGTACCACATCGTTGACTACAAGATGTACTACCTCGCGGACATGAAACTGGATGTGAGGTTGTTCCCCCGGCTAGCAGAGGAGTACTTCTCGTATCTCAGGCCCCTGCTGTCTCTAACCAAGAAATGCCTGGTGCTGGACTTGGACAATACTTTGTGGGGAGGTGTCATTGGAGAAGACGGTCTTGAGGGGATTCGGCTGGGCCCTACCCCTGAAGGCCGGCCCTTCTGGGAATTTCAGAAGTACTTGCTTTCTTTGTGGAATCAAGGTGTGATTTTCGCGATCAACTCCCGGAACAATCGGGCTGATGTTCAGGAAGTCTTCGCCAAGCATCCTCACATGGTCCTCAAAGAGGACCATTTTTCCGCCATAGAGATTAATTGGAATGACAAGGCGTCGAACCTGAAGAGAATCGCGCGCGATTTGAATATTGGGTTGGATAGCCTGGTCTTCTTTGACGATGACCCGGTCAATCGTGAACTTGTCAGATCATCTCTGCCGGAAGTGACTACCATTGAGGTGCCCAGCGATCCCGCCCTTTACCTTCAGACGATAGCTGGTTCAAACTTGTTCAGCACTTTCGCCATTACCGAGGAGGACAGGCAGCGAGGCAGGATGTACACCGAGCAGCGCAAGCGCAAGGAGTTGGAGAGCCTGACCGGTGGGGATATTAATGAGTACCTTAGGAATCTGCAAACGGTCATTACCCTTGCAGTCGATGACGAATTCGCGATTCCGCGAGTCTCTCAGCTCACCCAAAAGACCAACCAGTTCAACGTGACGACTCGCCGCTACTTCGAGGAAGAGATACGAGAGTTTGTCCGGGATGACAGTTATTCGGTGATCTCGCTCAAGGTGACAGACAGATTTGGCGACAGCGGGCTCACAGGGGCAGCGATCGTCAGAAAACAGGACCACTCCTGGCACCTCGACACCTTTCTGCTCAGTTGCCGTGTCCTGGGCCGCAAAATTGAGTTCGCTTTCCTGGGCAGGATAGCCGAATATGCGCGGTGCGCCGGGGTCAGATACCTGACATCAGAATTCATTCCGACCCGGAAAAATCTTCCAGCAAAGAACTTTTTCCCCGATTTTGGCTTCGAAAAGGTCGAAGAGACGCCGCAGAAGACGACCTACAGGCTCGAGCTGGCCAATCCGACGCCAACCGTCGACTATATCGAAATCCGCGACTAGTCGATCGCCCCGCGGTTTATTCACAACAAGACTTTGCTGATGAGAACTGAACGCAAAATCGCCCTAATTTTCGGTGGCGCAGGAGGGATAGGCTTGGCCACCGCGAAGACTCTTGCAGCTGACGGCTACCGGGTGTACGCCGGTTTCAACCGAAACGTCGCGGCGCTGGCCCGCTTGGAAGAGGTTGGGGCAACTCCAGTGAAGATCGACGTCACCAGCCGGGCCGAGGTGGAGTGCGCGATCAACCGCATCCTCACGGAAGAAAACAAGCTCGACGTTGTGGTCTACAGTGTTTCTTCGCCCCTTAAATACAAACCCGTGTTTAGCCTGGACTGGTCGGACTTTCAAGGTCACCTGGAAACGCAGCTGCAAGGCTTTTTCCACGTTGTCATGGCTTTGAGGCCGGCCATTGAAAAAGGCGACAGGATCACGCTGGTTGTCGTATTGACGGACACTTGTCTTCAAAAGCCGCCGAGAAGAATGGCTCACTACGTGGCAGCGAAGTATGCGCTTATGGGCTTCGTCAAGTCTCTCGTGTCCGAACTGTCAAAAACTCGCTGTACTTTGAACATGGTTTCTCCGGGTCTGGTGGAAACC
>DAOTAI010000482.1:0-3787 GCA_035593865.1 Acidobacteriota bacterium | reverse complement strand
TGTCGCTGCGAGCCGATCAACTCGGCGACGGCGCCATTGCGGCTTTCGACGGTCCAACCTTGCAATGAATCGAAACTCACGAGGGGCGGGTATGGTTGCGTCCGCCCGGCCTGGACCATCTCGTAGGGCCTTTCGCCCAGTGGTTCGTCCGCTGGCATCGGCTTGGCGTCAGACACAATCGGTTGGCCTTCCGTTTGATCCGAACAACCGGGAATCAGGATAAGAACGATCATGAGAACGAAAAAAGGAGCTGCAATCCATCCGTTGTTTCTTGACTGCATCGGCAAAATCATGTGAACCCTCCGTTCCTTCAATGTATGGTCGAGATTAACGCCTCTTGCTCGGAAAAGCCAACTGGTTGCCCGCCTTGTTCATCCGCGTAATCCGCGTACTCCGTTTTATCCGCGGGCCCCATCCCCGCGGATAGGGCGGATCGCACGGATTACGCGGATGAAAGGGGCGGGTTCCAACGGCAAGAAACGATCCCAGTTTCGCACAATCCCCGGGTTTACCCAGTTAAATGGACACCCCCGTGAGCGCTTGCCCCTACCGCTCCAATGGTTTTTCCCTTTATCCTCAAGTATGGTGTAATCTCCGAGACGTCACGTAGGAGGAAGGTCTAAATGAAGAAGCTTTTGGTTTTTTGCCTGTTTGCGGTTGGTCTGGTATCGGTAGTGCTGGTGGTTCACTCGGACTCGAACGTTCTCCCCTTTCGCTGGGTCAGGGTAGGGGCACGCTTGCGTTCCGACAAGGACCTCGAACAAATACAGTCGATCATTCAGACAGCGTCCGAGCACGGTCTGAACGGCATTATGCTTTCGGGCGGGCTGGATACTCTCGATTTGCAGCCTCCGGAGTTCAAGCAGCGGCTGGCGACACTGCGCCGGATATGCGAGGAGGCGAAGATCGACATCATTCCTTCGATCTTTTCGACTGGCTACGGCTCGGCGCTGATGGCTCGCAACAAGAATCTGGCAGAAGGTCTGCCAGTGCGTGACGCCTTGTACGTGGTCAAGGGGAAAGAGGCGCGGTTGGAACCTGATCCCCCTACACCAATTCGCAACGGCGGCTTCGAGAACGTCCAAGGGAAGCAGCTGGATGGGTTTGAACTGAACGGCGAGATCGGGACGACCGTTTTTCTCGACACATCAACCAAACGCAGCGGCAAATCCTCGCTGCGCTTCGAGAATTTCGATCGCCAGCCGGAAGGGCTCATTCGCCTCAGCCAGACGATCACGGTTCATCCCTACCGCAACTACCGCATCAGTTGCTGGGTGAAGTCAGAGAACCTGGTGTCGCCGGATCAGTTCGGTGAGAAGGCCTTTCAGCTGGAAGTGTTCGGAGGAGAAGAGAAAAGGCGACTTCAGTACGAGAATCCGAGGCTCGGAGAAAATGATGACTGGCATCAGGTAGCCGTCGGATTCAACAGCTGGGGTTACGACAAAGTAATTATCTCGCCAGCGGTCACCGGGGTAGCGAAGAGCCGCTTCTGGATCGACGATCTGCAGGTCGAGGAGGTAGGCCTTTTGAACGTCCTGCGCCGACCTGGGACGCCCCTGGAGGTCCGGTCGGAAAAAACAGGGGTCGTTTACGAGGAGGGGAAAGACTATGCGCCTATCTCGGATCCAAATTTGAATTATCGATACGATCACGATGGGCCTCCCATCAAGCTTGTCGAAGGCGGGAGGATCAAAGAGGGCGAGCGGCTTCGCGTCAGCTTTTACCACCCGGTGTTGATTTATAACAGCCAGGTTCCGGCCTGCCTCTCTGAGGCGGAGCCTTACGAGATCTGGGCAGAGCAAGCCCGTCTGATTCACGAGGCTCTCGCGCCGCGCTTTTACTTCCTTAGTGCCGATGAGCAGCGCGCGCTTGGAACCTGCAAGGCCTGCGCTGACCGACGTCTGAGCCTGGGCGAGATCATGGGCGACTGCATTACTCGCCAATACAAGCTAATAAAGGCAGTCAATCCCGATGCGGAAGTCCTGGTCTGGTCCGACATGCTCGATCCGAACCACAATGCCGACAAGCGCGACTACTATTACCTGACATCCGGCAACTTCTACGGCGCGTGGAATCACGTGCCGAAAGACCTGATTATCGGCTGTTGGCATTATCGGCGCCGCGACGTCAGCCTCAAACATTTTTCGGAACTGGGTTTTCGTACACTGGCAGCCGCGTACTACGATGCTGATGATCTCGAGAACCCGAAAGGGTGGCTGAAATCCCTCGAGAAAACGCCTCGGGCGGTGGGGATCATGTACACAACCTGGCTGAGGAAGTACGATCTGCTCGCTGAGTTCGGCGACCTGGTCTCCGGCAAGAAGTGATAATTCGGAGCCACTTACAAGAATTCTCGTAATTTAGAATCTCAACGCCGAAGGCGTTGTGTAGCAAAGCCTGGGGTTGGCCCAAAAAACGGGCATCCTGGGCTTTGCTACGCTTCGGGGTCGAGATACAAAGAAAGCTGCAATCCTCGAGCTTTCGCAGTCCTGCGCCAGCAGCGGTGCTTGTCATGAACTCGGTATAATGAGGCCTGAACGGAAAATGGCTGAAATTCCTTCTTTTTGCGATTTGAGACGTGTCGGTACGCTTTTTTACCCCGACGTTCAAGCAATTGTCGAATCGGCGCGCAAGGCCCGGCTGACGCCGGCGGCAGAGGACCGCGTGAAAGTGCACCTCGTGATCGTGGACATGCAGATTGATTTCACCCACACGAAGGGGGCACTGAGGGTGCCGGGTGCACTGGACGATATCCGACGGTTGATCGCGTTTATCTATCGGAACGCCGAAAAGATAAGCGGGATCACCTGTTCGCTGGATTCGCATCTTCCCTTTCAAATCTTCCACGCGGCGTGGTGGTCGGACGAGTGCGGCTCTGACCCACCGCCCTTCACGACTATCCGGCTTGAAGACGTGCTTGCGGGGAAATGGAGGCCACGTCGCGATCCGGAATGGTCGGTCAAGTATTTGGAAGAATTGCAGCGAAGGGCCAAGAAGGATCTCACCATCTGGCCCTACCATGTGCCGATAGGTGGGTTGGGAAATGCACTGGACCCCGAGCTTTGGTCGGCTGTCTTCTGGCATTCTCTGGCTCGCAATGTTCAGCCGAACTGGTGGGTGAAGGGAAGCGATCCTCAGACCGAACATTACTCTATAGTGCGGCCCGAAGTCCCGGCGCCATCAACTTCCCAGGAAACCGAGTCCAAGCTGCTCGACATGCTCGCTGAACAGGATTTCATCGTGCTGGCGGGTGAAGCGGCTTCCCACTGCGTGTTGGAAACGCTCAGTGATCTCGTCGAGGAGTTACGAGAGACGCCTGGGGAGCTGTCTAAGATCGTTATCCTGAAAGACTGCACGTCGCCCGTCGAGCACCCTCACATTGATTTTGCTGCGGTCGTCGACGAGAAGTTTCGCGAGTTCGAGTCTCAGGGTGTACGTATGCTGCTGAGCACAGACCCCACGCCTTTTGGGTGAAGTCTGGTAGCTGTTTCGTGCAATACCAAAAGAAAAAAGGGAACCCGTTCTTGCTAGGTTCCCAAAGGCGTGGTGCCGGAGGGGGGACTTGAACCCCCACGGGCGTGAAGCCCACTGCGCCCTGAACGCAGCGCGTCTGCCAGATTCCACCACTCCGGCGCCATGTCAGTGAGGAGATGTAAGTCTACAACAACTCGTTGCGGGTTGTGAAGACGAACTGTAATCGCATCGTGTCTTTGGGCGCCCGCCGCACGTCATCCGCGTTATCCGTGTGATCCGTCTTATCCGTGGGCCACTCTTCCCGCGGATAGAA
>DAOTAI010000481.1:0-3787 GCA_035593865.1 Acidobacteriota bacterium | reverse complement strand
TGTACTTTTGTCATCTCGGCGTTCAGATCGGCGAGCTTCTGAAGCACGATATTCTCTCGGTTCGAGTTCTCCCCCGCCTCGACAATGCCATGCTTACGGGCATATTCCACCAGGGCCGTCTCGGACTTCTCCACCTTGACCTGCAGTTGTTCCAACTCGGTTTCGAGGAATTCGGTAGCAAGAGTCGCGGCCTTGACTCTCGTCTCGAGATTGAACTCGAGGTACTCGTCGGCCAGGGCATTCACGATTCTGGCAGCCAATTCAGGGTTCTCGCAGGAATAGCTCAATGTGACAAGCCGCGTGCCTTTATCGGGAGTGACGGTCACGCGCCCGGCCAGGGCAGAAGCGGCCACCTCGTCAGGAGCCGGCCGGGGGGCCGCCGATGGTTGTTGGTTCGCATGGCTGGACGATCCTGAAAAAAGTTGTCCGAACCGGCGGGTGAGCCAGGGGACCGCTTCTCTCAACACTCCTCGACTGGCTTTTGATTTGAAAGCCGGGTCCTGGTGTAACCGGAGTTTCTGGACGACGCGTCGAGCCAGTATCTTGCTTTGCAGGATCCTGTGCTGCGTCTGCTGATAGGTCTCTTCGTAATAGAAAGAAGGGGTCTGGGAAACGTCCTGGTAAGGCAGAATATTGAGTGGCTCGAGGTCGATCTGGATCTGTGCACTCGCGGTGTAGACCGGTGTCGTGGTAAAAGACTGGACCGCCGCAGCGGCAAGAACGGTCAGCACTACGGCAGCGATCAGCCACTTCCTCCTGATCAGCATGACCAGGTAGCGCCTGACGATTTCGCTCTGGTCTAGCGACGCCTCGTAGCCGCCGTCTTCGAAATGCTGAAGCGGTGCGGGCGGCAGCGCATCGGCGGCTGGCGTCAAATCAGCCATTATTACTCTCCATCCCCCCTACTGTGCTGCTTCGACCAAGGACTTCGTCGAGAGGGCTGCGCTGCGAAACGGCGCTTCCAGTTCTGTTAGCGACAGTACATTGTCGGGATAGCCGGTCACTTCGATTCTCAGGTCCCATCCCACGCCGCCGCTCAATTCTTTGACTCGCTCGCAGAAGTGTGCCGCATCGCTGGTTTTCATTCCCGGCAAGACGACTGCAATGGCGTCATCGGCAATTCGATACATGCTCTCCCCCGGGCGGAGCAACGATTTCAGCACTTGAGCCACGCTTCCCAGTGTTTGTGGCAACGCCCCCGGGACTCTAAGTACAACGTCGGCCAATCGTTGCCCCGAGACCGAAGCGCGCCGATACTCCATGGCGAGAGCGTCTCGAAACTGGACGATACCCGGAAGGTCGAGGAAAGCCTGAGCCGCCGCCTCCCGCTGGGCCTTCAGGAGAGCGCTCTGGGCTTCATACAATTGTCGCTTGAGCGCCCGCACGGTTGCCTGTCGTTGCACGAGGTATACCAGCACCAGCGCCAACAAGAGACAGAATCCGAAGAACGCACGCTCGGACGATTTCAAAGGCAGACCATCCCTAAGCCAGAAGACCGCGGGGAACATAAAGCTGACCAGACTGATCCCCAGCACAAAGATCAACAAGATGGCGAGCAGCCACAAATGCCAGTCCAGACGCTCGGCCTTTTCCCAGTTCGAATCACTACTTTGGTGATCCATCTTCGTTATCCCTCCCCCAAGGCTCGAGTGGGAAGCGGATGCGACGGAGTGAAACACTCCCCAGCACTCGCAAACTTCGCCGTGTATCTCCGACCAACCTCCGAAGATCGGGCACATCGTACCGCTTTTCGCTCAGCCAGGCAATAATTCATGCACCGCGTGCGCTCACGGAACAGAGCCAGGAGCGCAGCGTTTTCCAGCGGACTGTCAGCGGACGGGGAGCTGCCCCGGCCCGTGCCCCGGGGCGACCTTTATAACCAAACTCTATCTCCCGCGCCGATCTATAATGAGTTCATGCACGTGCTGAAGCGAGTCGAAAACGAGCGGATGAGGCGCCGGGAAGAAGTGCGCTCGGAAGTCCGCAAGCGTTTGCGCCAGGCATTGGCTACGCTGGCGCCTGGCGAGCAGGTAATGGTTTTCGGCTCAATCACCCGTCCGCAGGCTTTCCACGATAGATCGGATGTCGACATTGCTTTCGTTGACGAACCGCGGGCTTTCTCGCGCTACCAGATGCAAGCCCGACTGGAAGAATTCGTGGAACGCCCGGTAGACCTGGTAACACTTAACTCTTTTTGGCAAAATAATTTATACCACAAAAGGCGGCCCTTTTTTCATTAAGTGCGTGAGAAATCCGGGTTAAGGCCTCCGCGACCAAATGAGAGAGCCAGCGCCAGCGACAGAGCCTGGAACACAGCGCTTTCCAGCGGACCCGTCAGCAGACGGACGGAGAGCGCCCCGGCCCGCGCATCAGCATCTAAATACGCCACGTTCCTTATCGCCAAACAGCAACGTCTTGAGGTCCGTTAGGACCGACACGTTTATAGAGGCGACCGAAGGCTAAAGACCCAGGTCCGTAGGACCGGCACGTGAACTCCTGCACCGCCTCTTCATCTGTCAGCGTTCGCCGGCAAAGGCCACTTTTTGCCGCTTGGGCTCAACTGCCAGTCGCGTGTCGATCCTAACGGACCTCGGTCAAAGCCTTTGCCGGAGCCCTAGAAACGTGTCGGTCCTGACGGGCTCCAGTCCGAAGAAGAAGTTCAAATGCTCGAATTTTTCTGTGGTCGAAATTTAAACGCGCTCAGGGAACCATTTACTTAGCACCTGAACGATTCGCTCTGCCGCCTTTCCGTCCCAGAGCGGAGGGGTGGTAGACACTTTCCAGCGTCCCTCTTTGATCGTCACGAGGGAGTTGACAATCCTCTCCTTGTCCAAAGACACGATCTCATTACTTCCCATATGCACCGTAACGGGTCTTTCGGTGGTGTCCCTCAAGGTAAGACAGGGAACCCCGAGAAAAGTCGTCTCTTCCTGGACACCGCCTGAATCAGTCATCACAGCCCGAGCGTTGGACATCGAGTACAGGAAATCCAAGTACGAGAGAGGCGGAAGCAGGTAGACGGACCCCTGCTGGAGTTCTGTCACTCGATCGTCCACCACCACGAATCGATCGGCTTCATGGATTCCAATGAGCCGCTGTGTGGTCCTGGGATGAGCGGAAAAAACGACCGGAAAGACCTCACTGGCGGCGTGCAGTATCTCGACGACCTTTTTCAGCTTCGCGACATCGTCCACATTTGCCGGCCGATGAATAGTGGCGAGGCAGAATGGCTGCCCCTGTAGAAAAGGCACCCGTGGAGGGTTACTACTCCCAGCCGCTTCCTTCAAACAGGCGACCAAAGAGTCAATCATCGTGTTTCCGACGAAATGAATCTTCTCGGGTGCGATTCCCTCCTTCCGTAAGTTCTCGACTCCGCTCGGCTCAGTGACGAACAGAAGGTTCGAGATGCAATCCGTGACTAAGCGATTAATCTCCTCGGGCATCGTCCTGTCGAAGCTTCGGAGTCCGGCTTCGACATGAGCAACTGGGATATGCAGTTTCACTGCTGTCAAAGAGCAGGCCAGAGTAGAGTTAACATCGCCTCCAACGAGGACGAGATCGGGGTTTTCGGCGAGGCATACTTCTTCGAATCGCTGCATTATCTGGCCGGTCTGTACGGCATGGCTGCCACTTCCGACACACAGATTGTAATCGGGAGCCTCCATTCGCAGATCTCGAAAAAAGACCTCACTCATTGCCTGGTCATAGTGCTGACCCGTATGAACGAGCACCGAATGGAACCGGTCGGGAAAATTGCGCAGCTGTAGGAGAATCGGGGCTATCTTCA
>DAOTAI010000480.1:0-3788 GCA_035593865.1 Acidobacteriota bacterium | reverse complement strand
CGCCCTCCTGCGGCTGCCCCCCGGTCGTCACCGGATGCTTCTGGTTATATGCGCGGATGATATCGGCCGTGATATCCAGCTCTTCGGAATAGTACGGCAGCCCCGGCGTCAACAGAAACACGGCGCCGATTCCATTCGCTCGAGCGTATTCCTCGATGACCGCCTGAATCTTCTCTCCCATCTTGGTCAGCACTTCGTCACGCCGACGCTCGGTGGCCATCTGAGCGTCCTCTTGGGCTCGGGTCAAATCCCGCTCCTTCGCCGAAATGGCTCGTTGCATCTCCGCCGCAGTGTCCGGATTCAGCAGTCGATACTGCCGGTCATACTGTCCTCGGAGTTCGCTCAGCTCCTGCTGCATTTGCTCCAAATTCTTCCTCTGCTCCGTAATGAACTGATCCAAGGCGGCCAGCTCCTTCTTGCCTTCTTCACAGTTTTGGAGAACAGCGGTCGTGTTAACAAACGCTATCTTCGTTCCCCCCGCTCCCGACGAGGGCTGCGCGCCGGCGGGCGAGAGTGCTAGCCCCAGCGCCCAAAACGAGATCCAGGACACCGTACTAAGCCGCCAACCTAATCCGTTCATAACCATGCTCAACCCCATGTTTGGTGTTTCTTTCAACGCGCCTGTCGGTCGCGCAACCAACGCCCGGACCGTTCCGCCGGGGCCGACTGGAGTTCTAAATCCCCCGTACTTTCACAAAGACTCAGGGCTGTTGCCCCCCGGCCCCGGAAGCCGGCGATTGCGACACCGGAAAGCGCTCATTGTACAGACGGATGATCTCCCCGGTAACGTCAAGTTCTGGAGCGACCCATACCTGAGACTGATCGCGCACAAATATGACGTCGTATCCGTTCTGTTTAGCGAAATCCGTGATGACCTGCTGAACTTTCTGACTAATCTGCGCCAAAAGCTGCTCTTGCCGCTCATTCAAATCGGCTTGTACATCCTCCTGAAACCGCCTCAGCTGCAGCTGTCTCTGGCTGATCTGACGTTCCATCTCGGCGGCTGCATCCGGATTCAACGTGGCCTGCTTTGTCTGGTACTCCTGCTGCAGGCGGCTGAGTTCCTGATTTCTTTGGTTGAATTCCTGGCCCTTCTGATCCATGAATTGCTGCAGCTGTCCCATGACCTGCTTACCCTCTTCCGTTTGCAGCAGGATTTCCTGGCTGTTGACGAAACCCATCTTCACGCCCTGAGCCGAAACCGCTCCGAAGAGGAACAGGACAACGGTGAACCCAGCAAGCCGACCACAGTTAAATCCGAAACCGCGCATCTCGATTCGCCACTCCTTTTTCTCGAACGGATATAAAGTCAGAAATTATAGCCTACCGAAAACGTAAAGTTGTTCTTCGGGTCCCTCAGCTCCACCTGTCTCCCGTGGTAAAGCACAGTAGTGTTCATGCGCAGGGGATTGTAGCCGAAAATCAGCCGAAACGGCTGGTTGATCATCGGCATGATGAACTGGAACTCGGCCCCGACCGACATCCGCCAGACATTGTTTGTGTCTTCCAGCAGATCAACCGACGTTCTCGGACCGAACAGCAGAAGATTACTTTCCCTGAGGATGGTCGCCGTCCCGAAGTCGACAAACCCCACCACCTGCAAGGGACCCGCCAAGGGAACCCGATATTCGCCGGTGAGCAATAGACTGGTGTCACCGCCAACCGGGATCAGCTGTTCGGAAATCGTCGGCAACCCCGTGGCCGGGTCAATGATCGGGTTCCCGTTGGAATCCAGCAAGGCGGCGCGGGTAACCGCCCAGGGACTCACCGATCGGATATCGAAGCCCCGCAGAGAGAACTCGCCCCCGGTAAAGATCCGTTCGAAAAACGGGGCCGTCATAGGACCTCCGTCCGGCAAGCTTCCGAACGGAATGATGTGCATCCCCTGAATGCGGAAAGCCAAAGTGTTGCGGCCCCCGCTGAGCCAAGAATCGCTCTGAAACCACTGGAATTCCGCGTACGGACGGAGGAGGTTGAAACTTCCACCGAGGGGTCCGCCGGCGACAGGCAGTTCCATGGTCAGCTGGTATCCGTCCGTAGCCCCGAAATAGGCGTTCTTCGTGTTGATGATGAAGCTCGGAGTTATCTCGCTCCGGATGATCCCCTCCCGGGCGTCCTCCACGCTGCCGCCCGGAGTGAAGCCGATCAATTGGTTAAGCGCAAAGTCCTCATAAAAATCAACTATGTCGTCAATCTTTATGCTCTGGAACGAGTAGCTCAGCCCGGCCCGGCTCCACCGCCCCACGGGATAGCTGCCTGACACGGTAAAACCCCGGCTTCTATGAGTGTAAAGAGGAACACTCTCGTCCGGATGGATCAGGCCGAAGTAAAGAGCATAGGTATCGAACTCATAACGCTGGTTAAACACGGACGCTCCCAGCGTCATGCGGGTGTCTAAGAAGTACGGCTGCGTGAAAGCAAACAGGTAACTGGAGGAGCGGGTACCCGTCGTCATCGAAACGTCGATCCGCTCTCCGCGACCTCGAAAATTGTTGGTCGAGTAATTGACACCGAAGAAGCTCCCGGTATATCCGCTGACTCCGCCGGTTATACCGATGGACTGCTGACTTTGCTCTTTGACCTTCACCAGGACGTCGACTTCGCCTTCATCCGGACGCTTGATGATCTCATAGTCCTTTTCCTCGATCCTCTCAAGAAAGCCCAGCTGATTCAGACGACGAATGGATAGGTCGAGAAGTTGGCCGTTGAACTCCTGCTTCTCTTCCAACAGGAACTCACGACGCAGTGTCTTGTCCCGCGTCTTCGTATTGCCGACAAAGTTGATCTGGTCAACGAGGTAACGCTTCCCCTCAGTCACGTTAATGGTGATGTCGACGGTCCGGGCGTCCAAGTTCGGATTGATATCCGGTACGGCGTCCATGTCCAAAAACCCAAGTGTCGAGTACAGCTTCTTCAGCTCGTCCACGGCGTTCTTCAGGCGTGTGTAATTCAGAACCTCACCTTCCTTCAGGCCGAAACCTCGCTTCACCATCTCGGGACTAAACGTCTGGACACCCGTAACGTTGAACTCACCGACGGAAAACTGCTCCCCCTCTTCGATAGGAATAGTGATGTAATATTGCTGCTTAGTCTTGCGGAAGCCGAGCAACCACCCTCGCGGACCTTCTACGATCTCCACCTCCGGCTCGCCGACCTTGGCCATCATGTAGCCTTTTTCTCGGTATTTGGCCAGAAGGTTCACTTGTAGGTCGTACTCCAGCCGATCCGGGATGTACTTGTCTTGTCCCTTAAACAGGGAGATGAGTCCCCGTTCCTTGTTAAGCTCCAACGCGTCACGGAGTTCCCCGTCCGTGAACACCGTATTCCCCTCGAATTCAATCTTCCCGATACGAACCTTCGGTCCTTCGTCGATCTTGAAGATGACTTTCACCGAAGAGGAGGTAATTGGCTCAACGTCGATCTCCACCGTGCCCAGAGGCCGCCCGTTCATCTCCAGCAAAAGTCTCATGGCCCGGCGGGCCTTTGGGAGTTTCGCCGGATCAAAGGGGGAATCGGGAGTCAGCCCGACCTTCATCTCGCTGAATTTTTCGAGGACGTCCGACTCCTTAAAGGACTTCATCCCCTGGTACTCAATCGCCCGCACCAGAGGCCGCTCCGTCACCTCAAAAATGACGATGTAACCGGTTTCTCCCTCTTGAAGCAGCACACGCGCATCTGAAAAGAAATTGGTGTTCAGCAGGTTACGGTAGTCCCTCAGGATCTGCTGCTCGTTGTAAGGATCGTTCTCCTTGGTCTGAATATAGTAAAGAATGGTGCTCTCGGGGATG
>DAOTAI010000023.1:0-22036 GCA_035593865.1 Acidobacteriota bacterium | reverse complement strand
CCTGGGCTGTCTTGCCTTGTCCCTATCGGGACAAAATGCGATTTCTTAGAGCCGATTCCAAGAATCAGCGCCAAGCCCTTTTGATTCTCGCAATTAGCTCCTTATTTTAGCGCTTAATGCCTGAAAGGGTCAGGCACGCCCGCAACGCCTTCGGCGTTAAAATCCTGAATCAGCAACATTTTTGCAATTGGCTCTCCATTTACCATTTTCCATTTGGACAGGCCGGGATCGGGAGTTCGTAGTACCGGCTTTAGCCGGGCAGTTGCCCAGCGGTCAGTTGTTGCTGCATGACCGCTTTAAAACCCGGCTAAAGCCGGTACTACAAACCGGGTAGTTGCCCAGCGGTCAGTTGTTGCCGGATGACCGCTCTAACTAAGGCCCCGCCTAGAAGGTGCCTGAATTCCAGCCGGGATCGAGAGTTCGATCAAATGGAAAATGGCAAATGAACAATGGAAAATGGAAAATGGAAAATGGTTTTGCCTACTCAAACGAGCCATTTCCAGGGGCAAGCCCTACAACGCAGCCTCGAGGCTTTCCAGAAAAGCTTCGTTGTTGGGTGTTTCACTCAGCTTTCGGAGCAGTGCTTGCATTGCTCGGTCGGGGCTCAAATCCGACAAGGCGCGGCGCAGCAGGTTGACACGCCGCTGTGTGATCGGGTCGCGCAGTTTCTCTTCCTTGCGTGTCCCCGAGGCTGAAATGTCTATAGCCGGCCAGATGCGCCGGTCAGCGAGATCGCGGCTCAAAACGAGCTCCATGTTCCCCGTTCCCTTAAATTCCTCGAAGATGACGTCGTCCATACGGCTGCCCGTATCGATTAAAGCCGTTGCCAGAATCGTAAGGCTGCCTCCGTTTTCAATCTTGCGTGCGGCGCCGAAGAACTCTCGAGGCTTGGTCATACTCCCCGCGCCGAGTCCGCCTGAGAGCGTGCGACCGCTTCCACGATGCTCGATGTTGTATGCCCTGGCCATGCGTGTGATGCTGTCAAGCAAAATCACCACGTCACGCCCGGCTTCAACCAGCCGTCGCGCGCGCTCCAAGACTATTTCGGCTACATTGACATGTTTACGGGACATTTCGTCGCTCGATGAATAGAGCACTTCTCCCCGCACCGTCCGTCTCATTTCGGTGACCTCTTCCGGTCGTTCATTGATCAGGACCACCATTAAATGAACTTCGGGGTGAGCTTCCGCGATGCTCATCGCGAGCTTCTGCAGGAGCATTGTTTTCCCGGTTTTTGGCGGCGCCACAATCAAACCACGCTGCCCTTTGCCGATTGGGGTCAGCAGATCCACAATCCGCATGCTTTCGTCATTGAAAGCGTCGATCCTGAGACGTTCGAAAGGATCGATGCTGACCAGCGAACGGAAAGGCGTTCGCTCGCGTGCCTGACTCGGTTCAGCCCCATCCACCAGCTCAACTTTGGCAAGCTGTTTCTTTTTGCCTTGTGCCGGGACAACGACGGTGCCTTTGATTTCAGAGCCGGACCTGAGCCGCTGGGCGCGAATCAGATCCCGCGGTACACGAACGTCCGAGGGGTGCGGTTGATAGCGATTTTCCAGTCGGCGGAGGAAACCAAAACCCTCCGGGAGAATCTCAAGAATTCCTTCTGCTGTTTGGTTTGTTTCTCTGGCCATGAGTCCTGGTCTAGATTGAAAATCCTGACGGGGCGCCTCTCGCCCCTTTAGTTTAAACGAAGCCGCGCCACGAAGTAACACTAAATCCGTGAGCCCCTTGAGTCAGCGGCGGAACGAAGCCCGTGGGTGGTGCGGAAGGCGCGGATATAACGCCGATCGCCGTGGAGCTTACCCAGCCGGCTGGCGGCAGCCTTGCGCGGTGTTCACCGGCCGTTTATATTTACCGCACTTGCGAGGTGAGACTCATGAGATTCGGCTACTTCGACGATGCTGCCCGCGAATACGTTATTCAGACACCATGCACTCCGCTGCCCTGGATCAATTACCTGGGAACGCGTGATTTCTTCGGCTTGATCTCGCAGACCGCGGGCGGCTACTGCTTCTTCAAAGATGCCCGCCTGCGTCGGATTCTTCGCTACCGCTACAATAATATCCCGCTTGATAGCAATGGCCGGTATTTCTACATCAGGGACGGTGACGATTTCTGGACGCCGAGTTGGCAGCCGGTACAAGCCCGTTTAGATGCCTTCGAGTGCCGACACGGCCTCGGCTATACACGCATTACCAGTTCCAGAGGGGGAATCAAGGCCGAGCTGCTCTTTCTGGTCCCACCGTCAGTCACGGCCGAGGTCCATCAGGTGACTCTGTCTAACTTGGGCGCCGAGGCCAAGCACCTTAGCCTCTTCTCTTTTGTTGAATGGTGTCTTTGGAATGCTGTAGACGACAGCACAAACTTCCAGCGGAATTTCAGTACCGGCGAAGTAGAAATCCACGGATCAGCCATTTTTCACAAGACTGAGTATCGGGAGAGACGAAATCATTATGCCTTCTATGCGGTCAACGCGCCGATCGTCGGGTTTGACACAGATCGGGAGACATTCCTGGGTCCATATCAGGGCCTGCATGCGCCGGCTGTAGTTCGGGAAGGGAAGTCACGCAACTCGGTGGCAAGCGGCTGGGCGCCGATCGCTTCCCATCACCTGGAAATTACTCTTCCGCCGGGCGAGAGTCGCACCTTCATCTTCCTGCTGGGTTATGTGGAAAACGAAGTCGACCGGAAATGGGCGGCGAAAGGGGCGATCAACCGTGATAAGGCCAACCAGATGATAGCTTCCTACCAGAGTCCTGAGCAGGTTGACCAGGCAATGGCGGAATTACGGGCCGAATGGGACGATCTCCTGTCCCGTTTTGTCCTTGAGCACAGTGATCCCTGCCTGAAGCGGATGGTCAACATCTGGAACCCTTACCAGTGTATGGTCACCTTCAACATGTCTCGCAGCGCCTCTTACTATGAATCGGGAATCAGCCGAGGCCTCGGCTTCCGAGACTCTAATCAGGACCTGCTGGGATTTGTTCATCAGATTCCGGCGCGCGCCCGGGAACGCTTACTTGACCTGGCATCCACGCTTCTGGAGGACGGTGGCGCCTATCATCAGTACCAGCCACTGACCAAGAAGGGAAACAACGAAATCGGGAGCGGCTTCAATGACGACCCCCTCTGGCTGATTCTTGCTACGTCGGCCTACATCAAGGAAACGGGAGATTGGAGCATCCTAGACGAGCAGGTGGCTTACAACAGTAACCCAGAGGTTAAAGGCAGCATGTTCGAGCACCTGCAACGCGCCTTCGACCATGTAGTAAACAACCGCGGTGCTCATGGCTTGCCGCTGATAGGCCAGGCTGACTGGAACGATTGCCTGAACCTCAACTGTTTTTCCGAGACACCGGATGAATCATTTCAGTGTACGAAGGGGACAACTGAAAGCCGCGCTGAATCGGTGTTGATCGGCGCCATGTTCCTCGCGATCGGGCCTGAGTACGTGGAACTCTGTGTCAGGCGAGGATTGGCCGCCGAGGCTGATCGTGCCAGACGTTGCCTGGATCAAATGCGTGAGGCCATGGAGACTAATGGATGGGATGGCGAGTGGTTCCTGCGTGCCTATGACCATTTCGGGGTCAAGATCGGCAGCCGTGAAAACGAGGAAGGCAGGATTTTCATTGAAACCCAGGGTTATGCGGTGATGGCAGGACTCGGGCTGGCGGATGGACGAGCGATCAAGGCGCTGGATTCGGTCAAGAAGCATCTCGACACCAAGTACGGGATAGTTTTGCAGCAACCAGCGTACAGCGAATACCGTATTGAGCTGGGTGAAATCAGTTCATATCCGCCGGGTTACAAGGAAAACGCCGGCATCTTTTGTCACAACAATCCTTGGATCATGATTGCTGAAACCATGGTCGGCCGAGGCGACCGCGCTTTCGAGTACTATCGGAAGATTACTCCTGCCTACCTGGAAGAAATCAGTGAGATCCACCGGACGGAGCCTTATTGCTACTCGCAGATGGTGGCGGGAAAAGATGCCGTTCGCCATGGTGAGGCGAAAAACTCCTGGTTAACCGGAACCGCTTCCTGGAATTACGTGGCCATCACTCAACACATTCTGGGAGTCAAAGCCGACTTTGACGGCTTGCGAATCAATCCTTGTATTCCACCCGATTGGAGTGAGTTCAGGGTGAGGCGAGTCTATCGCGGGGAGACGTTTGAAATAGAGGTTCAGAACGCCAGGGGAGTGATGAAAGGGGTCCGGCGCATTACGGTTGACGGCCAGGAGGTGTGCGACGGCCTTGTTCGCCCGACCGGGGATGGGCGTACTCACAAAGTCGTGGTCGAGATGGGGTGACGAAGCCTGGTCGCGAATGAGGCGGGACTCGTGCGAGGTTTGCTGTCTTCTTCGTCCCTCCTTCCCCCCTCCAGGTTTCAGGGCGCTCTGGCGCCCGATCCTATTTGGCTTTCGCTTTCACGTTGCTCAGGAGGGCCGTCGCAATGGCTTCCCATTCCTGGTCCAGGGGTTCGGTGGCTTCTTTCAGTCCTGACTTGCGATACCAGTAGCTTGCGTTGCCTAAGTCACCCTCTTTTCGGTGTAGATAAGCATGCACCCGGGCTGCCTCGGGCCCCTCGGCCGCTTGTGCTATTTGATGAGCGCGGTTCCAGTCGCCCTTGCTTTCCCACCAAAGCGCTTGGAGCAGGCGCGGCAGATCGGCCGGAGGACACTGTTCCTGTTGAATGCTTTTCTTGAACTCCGAAATCTCCATAAAGACAAACTACCCGAAAATGGCCAAGACTGACAGAGCAAAAGTCTCGCGCTATACTTCCGAGAGACAGGAGGGCAGGCATTGCGAATGACGATGACAACAAGCTCATTGAATCGTCGGCAATTCTTTGCCGGCACGGCGGCAGGGTTGGTCGTTATGAAATCGGCATCGGACGCGGCAGATCGGCCGGCCGGTAAAATGCGAAAGGCGGCTTGCATCGGCGTCTTCCCGCGGGATATCCCGGTGCTCGAGAAGTTTCGGATGGCCAAACGAGCCGGGTTCGAAGGAATCGAACCAAACACTTTGTACACTCAGGCGGAGGTTGACGAGTATCGGAAGGCGGCGGAAAGCACCGGAATCAAGATTCATTCGATCATGAACTCGGATCACTGGCGATACCCGCTGACCGATAATGACCCGGAAGTCGTGAAGAAATGCGTCGAGGGGATTCGCACTTCGCTTCAGAACGCGCATGCTTTGGGTGCTGACGCCGTTCTGCTGGTCCCCGGGATCGTGACGCCCGATGTCCGCTACGCGCAGGTCTATGAACGGTCTCAGCAGCAGATCAAAGAGCTGCTTGGTTTCGCTCAGGACCTTGGGGTGGTGATTGCGATTGAAAATGTCTCAAACCGCTTTTTGTTGAGCCCGCTTGAGTTCGCTCGCTATGTTGAGGAGTTCAAAAGCCCGTGGGTCAAGGCCTATTTCGACATTGGGAACCTGGGAAGCAGCGGATATCCGCAGGATTGGATTCGAACCGTAGGACCCCAACTTCTGAAGGTGCACATCAAGAGGTTTGAGCCCGGAGTCGACCATCCCAAGTTCGATCCCAAGGACAGGAGAACCCAGGGAATTGATTGGGCTGCGGTGCGTCAGGCCCTGGCTGATGTCAATTACCAGGGATGGATAACCGCCGAGGTCCGGAGCGGGGATGAGGCTTATGTGACCGAGGTCAGCCGTCGGATGGACCGGTTCCTGGCCGGCGAAAGTCCTGTGTAGATAGTGCTATCGCACGTATCCTTTCTTTGCCTGGACCCGGATATCAGCGCGGTTTTTGATCTCTACCTGGACGCTTCGATAGCGAGTTCCCGGCAGGAGAGCGGGTGCCGGTTCAAATCCGAGAATGTAACGGTTCTCGAGTTCCGAGACGATAACAGCGAAAATCTGAGAAAGTGGGGTTCCGGGTTCGGGGAACAGGGCACTGGTTCCTGAAATCCCGGAAAGGTGATTGAGAACCCAGACAGGGTTGAGGTTCTCTTCGATTTGGGGTTTGGTGTAGTACTTACGGCCATTCTGGAAAAGTCTCCGGTAAGCTGGGCTGTAGACGCCGCAGGGGAACAGGATCACTTCGCTTTCTTCCAGCAGCGTCTTCAGTTGCTCCAGTTTCGTGGAACTCATCTCGTCCCGACCGTCGGTAAGGAGCACGATGGCGCGACTGCGGTTGCGCGCCCCCTCCCAGTTCTCAAGCGCCTCCCGGATACCGTCATACAGTCGGGTTGCTCCCTTTGCGTGCAAGCGTTTCAGGCCGGACTCGATCTTCCCTCGATCAGTTGTAAATCCTACCAGCCGGGTCACATCATCATTGAAGGTGACGACTGAAAACTGCGTGTCAGGACCGCTTTGTTTCACAAATTGCCATGCTGCTTTCTGGGCTTCCTCTAAGGCGCCGACGGACATGCTTTTGCTGCAGTCGATCAGCAATACCACACTGAGCAGTCTATTGGCCGGCGCAAAATACGTAATTGGACGCCGAATTCCATCCTCGTAAACAACAAAATCGGAAGGATCCAGCGATCCTACGTCCTCTCTCTCATGGCCGTATACCCCAACGTTCAGCAGGACCGTGTCGACAATAACGCTGAAATCGGCATGGGCAGCGCTAACCGGAACCGAAGCCGGCTGGGTGTTTTTCAGGGAATCACCGAGCGCAATGCCAGCCACGAGAAAGCAGATGAACGAGGGCAACAGCCCTGTGGCCGTTGCCCTCGTTGGTGAGATCCGCCGCCTGGGATCAGTCGAGCGGAACAATGAGGAACAACTGCTGTGCCAGGGGACGATCACTCGCCCCATGACAGAGTCACTCCACCCGTAGTCTCGAGCCACGTCATCGAGTCGCCGAAGATGTTCGGCAGTGTTCGACCGCGAATGTCGGCGCGCAGCCCGACGGGACCCCAAAGCCGCTCGGCTTTGAGTCCACCTCCATAGCTGAACATGAAGAAAGTGTCACCATCGTCGAGCCGGTTGCCGAAGAAGTCGGCTGACTCGTCCCCACTTGCATTCGGATCAAGGACATCGCTATCTACAATAGCCGTCATCCCGCCAATGCCTGCGGTGACGAACGGTTGCAGTCGCCCGAGCGGAAACTGGAGATTTCCAGCGGCTTCCCAGAGCAATCCGCGGCTCTCGGGGTCGAGGCCCTCAGGCTCAAAGTGGTTGATGTATCCGAAGTTACCTTCCAGCTCGAACGCATCTGTGAGATTCACGCTTCCTTTGAGCCCGTAAATCCCCTCGCCTTTAAAATCACCTGCAAAGTCAGTGCTCCCAGGGAAGAAACCGCCCGCGTAGGGGTGGATCTCCCACTTCTGGGCGTACCCCGTTGACACGAGGCTCGCCAGGCAACACACAGCAAGGGCCGGGTAGACAAATTTCCGAAGCATTCGTTTTCGTTTCCTCCTATTTTTCTTTGAATTGAAGAACCTGGGATGCCTTTAGACTTGTAGCAACCGGGGGGCAAGTGGCGTACCAATTACCGGTCTTAAGGTTTAAACACTAGGTCACTGCCCATTTACGGTGGAATCATCCGCTAATCGCCAGGCATTGGGATGTGCTGGAAATCGAGGAGTTATTCCCCGAAATGCTTTTGTGCAGTGGTAAATGGTACGCCTGTTGAGTTAAAGAGCGGTGGTAAGAGATGTCTGACACCAACATGTGTCTGTCTTAGCGGACCTCCGCGCCGCACCTTCGGTTTTTCCATGGACGTGCCGGTCCTCGCAAACTTTAGCGACGCGCCAAGATGTCAGGGCAGAAGGACTTGGACGTCGTAATCGGGAGTCTTGATACGCACACAACACCCTTTGGCCCTGGGTCACCAAACAGCGGAGGGCCTATTGGAGTGCTTGTGGCCGGCTAGGAGTCCAGCCAACAACTGCCCGCCATCACTCCGGATGAAACGATCCCAAGATGCTGCTGCTTTGGTCGCTACCGGCATGATGAGAGGCCTGTTGTTCCAACAGCCTGAGGACTACCGGCAGAGCGTTGGTTGCTTCTGGCAGTCCTTGCTCGGCGGCTTTGCGATACCAATGGGCAGCTGCCTGCAAGTCGACCGTGGTTCCCAAACCCTGGTGATAGCACAAACCGAGGTTGCATTGAGCATGGGGTTCTCCCTGGTCGGCGGCCTTTTGGTACCAGCTGATAGCCTTGTCGAAATCGGAAGCACCACACAGACCTTTCTGCCAGAAAAGCCCCAGGTTGAATTGAGCCGGAGCGTAACCTTGGTCCGCTGCTGCTTGATACCACTTCATCGCTTCGCGGCAATCGACACTCACACCTCGGCCATGCTGATACATCACACCGAGATTGCATTGAGCCTGAGGCTCTCCCTGCTCGGCCGCCAGCCGATACCACTTGAGAGCCGTTTGAAAGTTCTGCTCGACACCCTCGCCCCGCTCGTGCAGGATACCCAAGACCGTCTGGGCGCCGGGAACTGACTGTTCAGCAGCAAGCGTCAACCAGTGAGCTGCCTCCACAGAGTCTTGATCGATTCCCACTCCCTCGCGATACATCAGACCGATTTTGTACTGGGCGTACTTGTGTCCTTGCTCTGCCGCAGCAAGAAACCATTTGACAGCGTCAACCTGGTGGCATTCCTCGTCGTGGGTTAGGAACATGCAGCCGAGCCGGTACTGTCCTTCGGGTTCGCCTTGATCGGCGGCCAGCTTATACCACTTAATGGCCTGGTCGGGATTGGGTTCGATCCCCTGACCGTTTTCGTACATCAGTCCGATCACCACTTGCGCGGGAGCGTGTCCAAGATGAGCGAGGGGGCGCAGGATCTTGAATGCCTTGTCGTACTTCTCAGCCAACCAGGCAGATAAGCCGTCTTTGAAGGAGCCAGCGTGAGTGGTGAGGGAAGTAATGAAGAAGATAAACAAAAAAAACAGTTTTGTATTAAATTGAGCCATAACACACCTACCATAGACGTCGCGGAGCTTAATGCGCCGATTCGGAAAAGGCAAGGGGAAATCTTTAAGTCGAGTAACTTGTGAGAATCTATGGAGAAAGCGGCGGGCTTATCCGCGTTACCCGCGTCTTCCGTGTTATCCGTGGGAACCAAGCCGGGGATGACACGGAAGAATAACGCGGATAAGAGCGTCGCTTTTTTCACACATTCTGAATCATCTTTGCCGCCGGGACCTTCGGTCCGATGCTTGAATGTGATATCAAGGAAAGAGAGAGGCTCAGGAACTCGGGGGACAACACCAGGTGCAGGCTGTCGGCGTTTTTTCGAATAGGCGCAGTATCGAGCTTATTGATATTCCGGAAGAACCCGTTAAGACCGACCGGGACGTGAAAGTTCGCATCCTGGAGGTCGGTATCTGCGGAACTGACAGGGAAGTGGCGAGTTTTGAATATGGAACGCCTCCTCAGGCCGTGGATTTCCTGGTACTCGGCCACGAAGGTCTGGGAGAGGTGGTCGAGGTAGGTGCGGCCGTGGACGAGTTCAAACCCGGAGACCTTGTTGTGCCGCTCGTCCGGCATGTCTGTCCCCACGCCTGGTGCGGACCCTGCCGCATGAACCGGTCCGATTTCTGCGTGAGCGGAGATTTCACCGAGCGCGGCATCAATCGAGAGCACGGCTTCATGCGCCCCTATCTTGTGGAGAAACCTGAATACCTGGTGAAAGTGCCGGCAGAATTGCGTGACGTGGCCGTTTTGACCGAGCCGCTCACTATTGCGGAAAAGGCAATCAGCCAAGTGCGCGATCTGCTCGGACGGTTCCCCTGGTTTGACGGCGACCAAGGTACGGATGTGTTGAAGGCCAGCAACGACTCCCGAGCTCTTGTTCTCGGAGCGGGGCCAATGGGGCTTCTTGGCGCCATGAGGCTGCGTCTTGCGGGATACACTACCTTCGTCTATTCACTCGAACCTCCGGAGAGCGTTAATGCGAGAATCGCCGAAGAGGCGGGATGCGAATATGTCTCCTCAAGACTCTGTGAACTCCCCGACCTCGAAACAAAGATCGAGCACATCGATTTGGTTTATGAAGCGACCGGAGTGTCGAAGATAGCATTCGGCACTTTGAAGCACCTTGGGACGAACGGGATCATGATCCTGACCGGAGTTCCATCAGTCGGAAAACCGGCCGCTACAGACGTTGACGTGATCATGCGAAACCTGGTTCTTCGCAATCAGCTAGTTTTCGGGACCGTTAACGCGGGCATGGAGGATCATGTTTCCGCCATCAAAAGTCTAGGCGATTTTCAGGAAAAGTGGCCGAGACTGCTCCCTTCGATGATTACCGCGCGTCACCCGCTGGATTCCACCCCGGACCTCCTGGCCCGAAGGCCTCCGGGGATCAAGCATGTCGTCCTGCCCTGAGTCAGGATCAGGGCCCAGTTGGGCGCGGGGGCGCCGGCGCCTGGTGGACCCAGTGGCCCAAGTGGACCAAGTGGACAGATTGGGGGACTGCCGTCTCCACTTCGTCCACTTGGTCCACTTGGTCTACTGGGTCCATTTTTCGAAGCTCCTATTGGCAAACGCTAGGCGAACTTCTGAATTCGCTCCTCGATATCCTGTTTGATTCGATCCAAGAAGCCCGTTACGTACGCGCTGATCGGCTTGGAAGGATCCTCGATCAAGGGAGTGAGATCCATGGCAAAAGTCAAGGCCTGTTCCTGGTCGGTTTCGTGGGACGCCAGGTAAGTCGCGTTGGCCAGACGTCGTCCGGCGGTTGCCAGATCGTAGCGCTTTCCGCCGCTCACCTGCGAGTCAAAAATCCCCAGGAGGGCCGCCGCCAGGTTGGGATACCGCGAAACGGGGAGGGCCTGCTTGTCCGAATCGGGAAGCCAATCCAAGCCTCGCCACACTTCACATCCGTAAACCCGCGAGGGGCGAAGCGACGGCTCGAGACTCCGAAGAGCCGCGATTGCCCTCAGACTCGTCGCCACGTGGGTGTCGTGCTTGTCTGCCAGATTATGCAGGTAGACAACCTGTGGTCGGGCGGCCTGAAGTATGGAAAGAAGATCCTGACAGACTCCAGTCGATTTCGGATCTTTCACCGCACTGCTTGAATAATTAAGCTGGATCTGGAACGAATATTCGCCGATCATCGCAGCCTTGCGCTGCTCGACCTTGCGGATCGCTCGCATTTCTTCGTCGGTATACCGGGCGTAGATTCCGCTTCTCGGACTTCCAGCGCCGTCGGTGACCGTCACGTTCGAGAACCACTTGTCCGGTTGGCCGAAGCACTCGGCAACTCCATGGTAAGCCATGATTTCGGTGTCGTCCTGGTGCGCAGCAATGCACAGATGGGTGGTTCGTGACAGGGCGGTTGCTTCGTCGGCGCCGTCTGGAATGTAAAAATCTGCACCCGGGTTATTGAGCTTCATGATTCCTTTGTCCTTTCTGGTGATCTTTCCAAGCTGTTTCAGACCTCGATGGCCGGAAGACTAGCGGCGGCAACTGCCTGTCCCAGTCGTTTGTCTTGCTCGTTTGGAACGCGGACAGCCAGGCGGTTACACAGCTCGGGAAACTCCTTTTGAAGTACTTGAGTCGCCGTTGATACGATCAGGTCTCCTCCTTCACCGGTCAAGACCCGACCGAGCACCAACAGTGTAGACACATCGTAGAAATCACACCAGTGAGCAATGGCATACCCGAAATAGACACCGATCGTCTCGTAAATTTTGCGGGCACGCTCGTCTCCCGCACTCATCAGTTTCTGAACCTCAACCAGTCGGGCCGGCAGAGGGGTATCAGATGGGAAATCGAGCCCCGCCAGCGGCGCCAATCGCGCAACCGCCTGCTGCGAGAAGTACTGTGCGCCGACACCTCCATCGCCAGACCATTCGTCAACCGGAGCATCGGATCGGTAGTCCACCGGGGCGAACGCCAGTTCGTTCAGCCAATTGGTGATGTTCCCCTGTTGCGTTACGTAACCGGCCGCCAGGCTCGTTCCCATGGCAATCCCCAGAACTCCGTTCTGATTCGAAGACATCGAACCGGCAAGGGCGGTTACCTCGCCGTCGTTCACTACCACGAAGGGAATTTTGTTCCAGGCTCGTTTCAGCTCTTTGAACAAACCGCGCACTCTCTTGTTGAAAACATCGCGCGGAACTCCCCGAAATAGTGAAGCGACTCGCACTTCGTTATCGACATAGACCCCGGCCGCACTTCCACCAATTGCGTCGACGCGCGGGAGATACGTCGCCGCTCTTTTCAGCCCTTCGTTGATCTGCTCCAGATGCCACTCAGGATCAGTCTTGAAGTAAGGGTCCCAGGGCACTTCTTCCGTATGCACCACTTTGCCGTCAATCACGGAAGCATATTTGCGATCGCTGCCTCCCAGATCGAACCCGATTCGGCAGCCCTCGAAATGTCGACCCAGAGGCGCCGTTGTTTCCTTTTCCGTCGGGAAGTCGGCAGGCTCGACCGCCTCGATTTGCATCGGCGACAGATAGACCTGTTCACCCATGAAGTGGAAGTCGAAGGCACGCTTGCCGGTCGGAGAATAAACTTCACGAAGAAACTCCGTCATCTTCTGGTTCCCGCAGATTTTGACCTTGTAGCCTCCCTTTTGCCAGAGAAGAAACTTCAGTAGCCGTTCGAGGAACAAGCGGTTTGAGCTTTCAAACTCGGGTCGGTCGGGAAGGAGGCGTGTTTCATAAACCGAAATCGATCCGTCGCTGCGTTCCAGCGCCAGTTTCAATTCCTGACCGCCAGTTCGCTCGACCTCGGCCCGGTAGGCCCGGTTCCATAGCGAAGCAGGAAGAAACTGAGGATCGAGAGCGGGTTTCAATTGAGTATCTACCTGGATAAGCGCAGTCATATTCCCTCCTCGGGAGCATTATACGTCGCGCGTCCATCTTTCAAACGGTCAGACGGTTAAACCTCGCTTGCTCCCCGGCATTTGCCTGTGCTATTACGGGCACATGCATCTTGCGAAGCTGCTAGTACTCTGTCTTGTTCTCGCCCCGTTGGCCGCCCAGGACTATCGGCACATCGACCAAGTCCAAGTTCCTGCCTCTTACGAAACGCTGGAAGAGTGGCTAGGCCGGGCCGAGGAGATTAGAACCCATATCCTGGTTAGTGCGGGTCTTTGGCCGATGCCCGCGAAGACTCCTCTGAATCCTCGCCTCACCGATCCGATCAATCGGGGAGACTACTCTGTTCAGGCGGTAACACTGGAGGTCTGGCCCGAGTTCTATCTTGTCGGCAATCTTTATCGTCCGCTTGGGAGGCAGGGGCCTTTCCCGGCGCTCCTCTCCAGCCACGGGCACTGGGACCAGGGACGCTTTGAAGACACCGAAACCGCGTCGGTACCGGGTCGGGCGATCAATTTCGCCAAGCAGGGGTTCGTCGTATTTACCTATTCGATGATCGGCTACAACGAAATGGAGCCGTTTGTTGTGCATCGTTTTGAGCAGACAAAGGAACGCCAGATCTGGGGTTTCAGTCCTATGGGGCTGCAGCTCTGGAACAGCATCCGGGCCTTGGACTTCATTTGTTCTCTTCCGGATGTGGACCCGGCAAGAGTCGGCATGACCGGGGCCTCAGGCGGGGGCACGCAGACGTTCCTCCTGACGGCTGTCGACTCCCGGGTGCGGGTGGCCGCGCCTGTAAACATGATTTCCGCTCACTTCCAGGGCGGCTGCGTTTGCGAGAATGGCCCCCTGCTGCGGATGAATTGCAATAATGTGGAGATCGGAGGATTGGCGGCGCCCCGGCCGCTCCTGATGATCTCAACCAGCGGCGATTGGACCAAGAACACGCCTCAAATCGAATTCCCAGCGATGCAACAAATTTATCGCCTGTTTGGATTCCCAGACCGTGTCGCTAATGTCCATCTGAATTACGAGCACAACTATAACAAGGACAGTCGGGAGGCGGCGTATGCCTGGTTCAGCCGGTGGTTGCTCGGAACAAAGACGGAGGTTCGGGAGCAGCCGTTTACGGTGGAGGAGCGGAAAAAGCTCGAAGCGCGCCTGCCCCAAACGCCGGTTACTCTTGAAGTCCTCTTACGCAGGTTCAGCCGGCAGGCCGACGCCCAGATAGAGGACGCCCGCCCAGCAAACTGGCCAGGAATCTTGGCCTTCCGCGAGACTTACGGCACTGCCCTGACTCATGTTCTAGAGACTGGGCCTTGGAAGCTGGCTCCCGAAGCCAGGCTGAACATCCCTGAAGACCGCAGCACCGCCGTTCCGGCACTCCTGGTGGTTCATCCTCCAGAAAAGGCGGAGAAGGCCCGCGAACTCGAACAGCGTTACTCGCAGCAGGGCTGGATCGTGGCGACGCTCTCACCGTATCCTGAGAGTCGGCGTGTGCGACCTCCTGAGGACATCGAACATTGGACGACCTACAACCCGACGCCCCCGGCCATACAGGTTGCCGAGATCCGGGAGCTTATGAGACAGTTGCTGGACCGTCGCGACGTCACCTCGCTTGACGTCATTGGGCTGGACAGCTGTGGCCCCTTGGTTCTGCTAGCTCGTGCCCTGGAGCCCAGGGTCGCTCATACCAGCATAGACTTCCCCTACCCGGAGGTTACCGACGAGCTTCTGGCGGAAACGCTTTTCATACCGCTGCTGCGCCGGGCCGGCGATTTTCGAACCGCAGCCGTGATGACGGCGCCCGGTGCCCTGACAGTTCACGGGCTCCGGGACCAGCGTCTCAGATCCTGGATGGAAAGTGTTTACCGAGCAGCAGGAGCCAGGGAAATGTTGCGGTTTCAGGCTGATTGAGTGGAAGCGGAGTATTCGGTCATTTCGAGATTCGGTATTTGACCGTCAGTGTTGCGTTAACGGTCACTTCGCCGGGCGCTACCGGTGTGGACGCGTCGGCTCGCGCCATCATCATCATCTCTCGAACGGGCATCACCGAAACTCCGCCCTCGATCACCTCGTGAATCCCCTCAAGCTGGACATTCAGAGCCTTCGCGATCGTTTCCGCTTTCCTTCGGGCCTCTCCTGCTGCCTGGGTGAGCGCCTGCTGCCGGGTCGCCGTGTCATCCTTGAGCCCAAATGTGATGCCCTCAACCTGGTTGGAGCCCGCCTTCAACCCGGCATCAACCACTTGACCTACTTGTTCGATCTTATCGACCGTCACCGAAAGGATGTTGCTGGCTCGGTATCCTGCGATGCGGGGCGGTTCGCTTCGCACAGGTTCAGGTCCGTTGTGGGTATAGACCGGATAGAGCGTCAGCTGCGAGGTCTGTATTTGTTTGGAGTCAATCCCAAGCTGACGAAGACTGGTGAGAATGGCCTGCGCGACACTGTTGGCTTTCTGCTGAGCTTCTCGAGCGGTGGTGCCTTCCTGCGTCACGCCAAGCCGAACGATGGCCTGATCGGGTTGGGCGCGCACCTCTCCCGTACCTGTAACCGACAACGTTGGGATTGAAGCGTGGTCCTGTGCTCGAAGAGCCGGAACAAGCAACACCATGAAGAGAAGGAGAACGGACTTTTTCATTTCACAGACCTCCATAAACTTATCCCTCCATTCTAATAACGAACCGACGGCAGTTATATTAGGAGCATTTTGCGAAACGAATTAACGGGTAGATAGCCGGAAGGAGCATCTTTAGCCCTTCTTTAGCCCGGGCTTCGGGGTGACCCGGGCTAAAGAAGCGAGGCCTCCGGGTACCAGGAAAGGAAGGATAACCTGATCCCGGAGGCCCTTCTGCCGCTATTCGGCCGCGACAGAAGCTTTTTCCAGCGGATTCATCCTCGCCGCCATTTCTTTCTCTGCCGAAGACCTGCGAAGCTCACATGTGACAGAAAAGGACTCGACGCTGGAAAGGAAGTAGGAGTCAGCATACCGGTTGAAAGTCAGCGATGCCTGTCCTGTGAGGCCGCTCCGGTAGCCGGGCGTGGTGGTGATCCGATGCCAAATCTTGCCGTCGGGCGTCTGGATCACCAACGCTGTTCCGAGAGCGGACATGCTGGTCGCCCGGTCGATTCGTACTGTGTATGTCCCGGCCGGGAGAACCTTCTTATCGACATGAAAGGCGAAGGGAATGTTGACTTTCAGCGTTTCCGAGCTTGCCGCCCCGAGATAGACTGCCGAAGTCAGGGCCAGCGAAACCGTAATGGTCAGTACCAAGATGATCTTTTTCATGGTCTCCTCCGTTTGAACCGCTTGCTTGTCCGAGCAATTTTGCTTACCTGCTTGTTAGAACGCCCAGACCGGTTGAGGAGTTGCTGAGGTTTCTATGAGGTTACGAGTGAGGATCGACGATGTTCGGTCTCGGCGCGATCACGGCGTCTGCACCCATCCCTATCCAGAGGTTACGATCTAGGCAACTTCGGCGTGCGACATTCGTATACAATACAGACCACGGGGATTGGCGTGCGAGGCGACTTTTACCTGGACGAGTGGTTGGTCCAACCGCAATTGAACTTGTTGTGCCGGGGAGAGAAAGCTGTGCATATCGAGCCCAAGGCCATGCAGGTGCTCGTCTACCTCGCCAGCTGCGCCGACGAAGTCGTTTCCAAGAAGACTCTGAAGAAGCAGGTGTGGTCTGACACGTACGTGACCGACGATGTCTTGGTTCGCTGCATATCCGAGTTGAGGAAGGCGCTTGAGGACGACCCTCGCAATCCTCGCGTCATACAAACCATTCCCCGAGGCGGCTACCGGCTTATAGCCAACGTCGTGCCGGGGACTCAGGCTGCGAAGGGGGAGTCTTCCCCAACGGATACTGTTGACCAGAAAGAACCCGCCGGATCCGTGGTTGTCGGACCGATACTTGGTCCGCTTCGCCGTCCACGAAATCGTTTCTCGAGACACGCCGGTCTCATGGTTTTCGTTGGCGTGAGTCTGTCTTTGATGATCCTCTTCTGGGCACTCCCTCGCTTTGCGGGGTCGGATACGACCCGAAGCGAAATTAACAGCATCGCGGTCTTACCGCTAAAGAACTTCTCGGGTGATCCTGAACAGGATTATTTTGCCGATGCCATGACGGAGGCATTGATTTCTGATCTGGCGTGTCTCGGTACTCTTCAGGTCGCTTCGCGCACTTCCGTAATGGCCTACAAGGCGAGCAGCCTGCCCATATCGACCATTGCCCAGCAACTTAAGGTCGATGCGCTGATCGAAGGCTCCGTCATGCCCATTGGGCAGCGCGTGCGCATTACAGCGCAACTGATCGACGGCAGAACCGATCGGCATCTCTGGTCGGCCACTTACGAGCGCGAATACAAGGATATTCTCTTCTTGCAAAAGGAAGTGGCCCGGGCGATTGCAGAAGAGATCCGGAGTACTCTGACACCAGAGGAGCAACAGAAGCTGGCTAAAGCTGAGCCAGTGGACCCCGAAGCGTTTCAGTCCTATATCAAAGGTCGCTTCTTCTGGAATCAGCGATCAAGGGAATCACTTCTTCGAGCTGCTGATTTCTTTGAGGAATCGGTACGAATCGCGCCAAGGTTCGCGCTGGCATACTCTGGCCTGGCGGATACGTATAACCTTCTTGCACACTATGGATTCCGCGATCCAGATGAATGCTACAGCAAAGCCAAGACAGCTGCTCGCAAAGCTGTTGAGCTTGATCCGTCAGCGGCCGAACCCTATGCATCTCTTGCACTTGTAAGCATGTCTTACGAGCGGGACTGGAAGGCCGCCGAGGACGGTTTTCGCAAGTCAATCCGTCTGGATCCCGGGTACTCGACATCGCACCACTGGTTGGCGCTGTGCCTGATCGGGCAGGGAAGGACCGAGGAAGCGATCAGCGAGGCCGAACGAGCGCGCGAACTCGACCCTGTTTCATTAACTCCAAACACCTTCCTCGCCCAGTGTCTGCTGCTGGCTCGCAGATACGATCAGGCCGAACGAAAATGTCTGGAGACCCTTGAGCTGTACCCGGATTCACCTGCGCTTCGTTTAATACTTACCGAAAGCTACTGGCGACAGGGAAAAACCAAGGAGGCGCTGGCGGAAATCGGTAAAGTGATCAAAAGTAAAAGCGAGGAGCGGGAACAGCTGGCCATCACCCGAGCGCTGATAGCCGGAGATCGAGCCCGCGCCGCCAGCCTGTTTCAGGCGTATCTGAACAGTTCTAATAAGGCGGCTGCTCCCATGTTTTGCGCTCAAACGCACGCTCTCCTGGGCGAATACGATGCGGCCTTTCAGTGTCTGGAGGAGGCCTACGAAGCGCGAGACAGCAGCCTTCTTATCGTTAAGGTGGACCCTGCTTTCGATGGCTTGCGGCAAGATCCCCGTTTCGCCCGCCTGACAGCCCGCCTTGGGCTGGGTTAGGGGCTGAGGAAAGGGCGGAAAACGACGAAAGCATTTTCCATTGTTCATTTGCCATTTTCCATTTGAACAGGTGCGATCGAGAGAGAGAGAGATGAATGATATGGAAAACAGCAAATGACCGATGGAAAATGGAAAATGTTTCTGTCCCTGCCCAAATGAGCTACGTCGACTTTCCATTTTCCATTCGCATTTTTCATTTGGCGGACAAATCCCGGTAACAGGCAGGATCGACAAGGATGAGCTAAATGGAAAATGGTGAGCCAATTGCAAAAATTGCCTCGTTGAGGATTTCGACGCCGAAAGCATACCGGCGAGGAAGGTCAAGATCGGATTCCATCCGTGTCATCCGTGTGATCCGTCTTATCCGTGGGAGAAGAAGCCCACGGATAAGACGGATCACACGGATGACGCGGATGTGTTGTCATTTGATCCGGAATTCAGCAAGAAAGCCGGGGGCAACGTTTTTTTGCAATTGCCTCTGGCAAATGAACAATGGCAAATGGAAAATGCCTTTCTCCGCTTTACCCCTTTATCCCTCTGTCTTTTATCCGTTCCGTTAATAGCATAAGACGTCCCAGGACCCTGGCCCGGATATCTTCTTCGAGGATCAGCTGCGGTTGATAATGGGCGCGGATGGGAATGAACTCAGTTTTCCGAATTCCGTTCCTGCCAAGGGTGATGGCCGCAGCCACTCCGTAGTCGGTCCAGTACGGTTGTCCGCCTTGATAAAAGGTGAAATTCCCTAGCGAATAGAGAATGAGACCTTTCTTGTAGTGTTCCACGCCTTGGATGACATGAGGGTGATGTCCCAGTACAAGGTCGGCTCCGTTTTCTACAGCCCAGCGCAGAAATTGGCGAGTCTCGTTGGTGGGAGAGTCCCAGTACTCGTTCCCGCCGTGGTAAGAGAGGATGGTGAAATCGGCGTTCTTTTCAGCGGCTTGCAAGGCCGGCAACACGCATTCCGGGTCGGCCAGATTCAGGTGCTGTTCCAGGGGTGTGCCGCGCACCGGGGCGTTACTCACAGCGGTAACGGCGATAAAAGCGATGGTCAACTCCCTGATCTTTACGTAGGTCGGCTGATACAGGTCGGAGCTGAATAACGCCGTCCCGTTAAACGGAATCCCCGCGGCGTTGAGACGCAACACCGTCTCCTTAAGCGCTCGCAAGCCATAGTCGGCGCTATGGTTATTGGCCGTGGACACCAGGTTCCAGCCGCCCAGCCTTAGAGCCGCGGCGGCTACCGGGGGAGCAGTGAAAATCAGGTTGTTGTCTGGTTTTACTGTCTCCCCACCCTGATCTGAAATGTTCGACTCCAGGTTACAGAAAGCGAGATCAAACGACCGAATCCAAGTGCGGAGATGGCCGAAAGGGTAATGCGGGCCTTCCCGGAGGAGCAACTGGCCGCACCGTCGTCCCAGGTTCACGTCACCCACAGCGAGAAGCGAAATTTCCTCCCCGCCAGGCTTTTCCACGGTGGCACTTGAGCCTGTTCGGGTGCCGGACGGCGTCGAGCAGGAGATGGCCACGAAGGTCGCACATAAGACGATTCTCCCAAGGAATGCGCGTCTCAAACTAACACCTGGTGATCAACGCGACTGCGAGTAGTCAGAGGATGAAGTAGAACAAGGAATGCGCTTGCCCCTTCCCACTCCGACTCCATCACTCGCATTTCGGCTTCAGTCGCGCCACCTGAGTTCCTGACCATGACGTGGCTGCGTTGCCCCACGTTTAGAGGAAGGGAAAAGCTTTCACCTATCAGTTCGTCAACTTGCCGGCCTGACATGTTCTCAAAAGAGAGGTTTGCGAATAGAATCCGGTGTCCTTTATCGACCACCACAACTGCATCTGTCGTCGCGTTCACGATATCGTGAAAACTTCGGCGGCTTATCCATAAGGCGTTTTCCAGTCTCCTGCGCCCTTCGATCTCCGCACGTAGTTGTTCGTTCACCTTTTGAAGGTCGGCTGTCCTCTCCTCGACGAGCATCTCGAGTTCCTCTTGTCTTTGGCGCATTAACGCCTCGGAAGCACGGCGCTCATTAATCAGATTCTGGACATAGATACTGAAAAGAACCAGCACGGAAACAGCCAGCAGCCGCACGGACAAATCCGCTGCCTCGGGATAGAAGAGCTGGGCAACCAACGTGCCTTTATTAAATATAAAAACGTCTCTTGCTGCCTCCAGACACCAGTAGACTATCGCCAGGAAAAGACCGCTGAACACCACGCGGAATCGTCCGTTGTCGTCTGAAGATTGCGGGTCGCAATGGCTGGTTCTCACTGACTGAGCATAAAAACCGTAAATCATGATCATAAACATGATCAGGAGCCGCATCCAGACCGACGTAAGATCCGGATAAAACAGCCGCTCCATGAGCGTCCCCTTACCGAACGCCAGAACGTCCCGAACGGATTCCAGAACCCAGTAGAGAGCACTAAAGATAACGCCGACCCAAATAAGATTGACCCGGTCCGCAGCGCGGACCTCTGCTGTTTGTTCCATTGACACTCCCCCTCGCCAATTGCTCTGAGAATCGTTCAAAACGACTGAAAAAGCAAGCTTTTTCAGCGGGGCCCCTCAACCGAACAGGGGCTGGACGCAGGAGAAGAGCGGGTGAAATCCAGCGGTTAACCTTCAAGGCACGGGCCGGGTTGCTCCGCTGAAAACGGCTCGCTCCAGGCTCCCTGTACGGTTAATTGGCCCCACGGCGTCCGCATCCCCTATCCACGGATTAAGCGCATTTTGCGCCTCTTTCACCAAAGTCGCGAATCTTGTACCTTTAGAGTCCGTTGACGGTAAAGATTAACGAAACAGAAGGGAGACAAATGAGACAGATAAGCAGGCGTTCCTTCCTGGGCTACTCTGCTGCAGCCTCATCTTTCAGTATTGTTTCACGGCATGTTCTGGGAGGAAAGGGCTACGTTGCTCCCAGTGACAAGTTAAACATTGCCGGGATTGGTATTGCGGGGATGGGAAGGGTTGATCTCGGGGAAATGGAGACGGAGAACATCGTCGCGCTTTGTGACGTAGACTGGAATCACGCTGCTCCTATCTTCGAACGTTATCCAAAGGCCAAGAAATACCGTGATTTCCGGGTAATGCTCGAGAAGCAAAAAGACATCGATGCTGTCGTGGTTGCGACCCCGGATCACGTTCATGCTGTAGCTTCAATGGCCGCGATCAAAGCCGGCAAGCACGTTTACTGTGAGAAGCCTCTCACTCACTCGATTAAGGAAGCCCGCATGTTGCGAGATGCGGCCCGGCAGGCAAAAGTGGCGACCCAGATGGGCTGTCAAGGACACGCGAGTGAGCACATCAGGCTGTTATGCGAGTGGATATGGGACGGAGCGATAGGTCCCGTTCGTGAAGTCCATGCCTGGACTCCACATCCCGTCTGGCCCCAGGGACTGGACCGGCCGAAAGAGACCCCACCGGTTCCCGGAGGTCTGGACTGGGATTTATGGTTAGGTCCGGCCCCCTATCGTCCTTATCATCCAGCGTACCACCCCGGTCTATGGCGCGGCTGGTGGGATTTCGGCACCGGGGGGCTGGGCGATATGGGCTGTCACATCCTTGACCACGTTGTCTGGGCGCTGAAGCTGGGTGCACCGACGAGCGTAGAGGCCAGTTGCTCAATTTTCGTGCCGGCGAGGGGCGGTAGGGACAGGAAGGTGAACACTGAGAGCTACCCCCAGGCTTCAATTGTCCGATACACCTTTCCGGCAAGAGGAGATATGCCGCCCTTGAAACTGGTCTGGTACGATGGCGGTCTGTTGCCTGGGCGTCCTGAAGAGCTCGAGCCGGGGCGCAAGATGGGCGATCAATACGGGGGAGCGATTTATGTGGG
>DAOTAI010000479.1:0-3812 GCA_035593865.1 Acidobacteriota bacterium | reverse complement strand
ATACCACAAAAGGCGGCCCTTTTTTCATTAAGTGTGTGAGAAATCCGGGCTAGGGACAGTCCCTGGCCTTCCTGGCGCTCTGTTAGCAGGGAGCTAGGGACAGTCCCTCGCTGTCTGTGGCGCTGTGCCGTTTCGTACACTTTGACCGAGTCGCTACTCTGTCCTGACGCCTTTGATTCGTGCCTGGCTTGCACCCGTTCCATGCCGACCATAGACTTGAAGTAAAGGTAATTCAGAAGATCCGTCAGAAGGTCTCAACCGAGATGCCAGAACGTCGGGTTGGGGTAGGCCCAGCCATACAGACAGATAGGTTTTCACATGCCAATTTTTGTATTTGATAAGCAGACAATTAGCGAAACCGAGTGGCAGCCGCGTGCGGATGTCTATAGCACGCCTACCGGTTGGGCACTGAAATTTGATCTGGCAGGAGTCAGGCCGGAAGACGTCAAGGTCGAAGTGCAGGACATGTTCCTGCGGGTCAGTGGAGTTCGCCGAGACTGGATCATTGAGCGTGGCTGGCGCCACCAGTCGATGGAGATCGCCTATAGCCGGTTTGAGAGAGTTTTCCAACTGCCATGCGATCCCACTACATGTCGAGTGTCGATTGAACGTCAGGAAGGAATGCTCGTAGTGCGCATCGACGACGAAAGAAAGCGGAAGGAATTGGATTATGAATGAACAGCAGACCCAGTCTCTGCCTGTACTTCCGATCCGGAACAGCGTCTTGTTTCCTTACATGCTTATACCCTTGTCTGCCAGTCGGGGCCCTTCCGTAGCAGCCATTGAAGCAGCGCTGACGACCGAGGAGAAGGAGCTGGTTGTCGTCGCTCAACGCAATGCTGGGGTCGAAAACCCAAAACAAGACGATTTGTACACCATTGGTACAAAGGCTGTGATCAGAAAGATGGCCAGACCCAGGCCGGAAACCGTGGAGATCATAGTCCAGGGGATTGAAAGGGTTGTCTTGATAAGAGCGGAGCAAAATGACCCGTACTTGCGATACCGGGTCAGGCCTCTTCCCTTTCCTGAGGATCGGGGGCCGGAGGTAGAAGCGCTGCAACGGGCGATTATTGACTTGGCGCAACAAGCGTTGTCCTTGGCCAGCCCTGGCATGCCGGTTGATCTGTCTCAAGTATTGGGTCCGACTGGCGACCCGCTGCGTTTGGTCTACGCTCTTGGTTCTGTCCTCACTCTTGAAGTCGAAAAAGAGCAGTCGGTGTTGGCTGCCGACACTGTTGTGGACGCTCTGCGCTTGATGCATGGTTATCTTTCCTATGAGGTCAAGGTGCTCCAGCTACGTCGCGAGATTGCCACCCAGGCCCAGACTGAAATGTCGAAAGAACAGCGCGAGTACCTGCTTCGGCAACAGCTGCAAGCCATCAGGCAACAACTTGGCGAGAAGGACGCGGATCAGGCAGAAGTAGAACTACTTCGCGAAAGGCTAGAAAAGGCAGATTTGCCAGAACATGTGCAAAAAGAAGCCGAGCGTGAACTTCAGAGACTAGAGAGGCTACCCGCAGTATCGCCAGAACGGCACGTTAGTCGGACTTATCTCGAGTTGGTGCTGGAGCTTCCATGGAATAAGGGGACCGAGGATATCATGGATATTCAGCGGGCTCGGGAAATCCTCGACCAGGATCACTTTGACCTTGAAGATGTCAAGGAAAGGATTTTGGAGCATCTGGCGGTGCTGAAGCTCAATCCGGCGGCTAAGGCGCCGATTCTTTGCTTCGTTGGACCTCCCGGAGTCGGAAAGACGTCGCTCGGCCAGTCAATAGCACGAGCTTTAAACCGCGAGTTCCAACGAATGAGCCTGGGGGGCCTTCACGATGAATCGGAACTACGTGGCCATCGTCGAACGTATATAGGTGCCCTTCCAGGTCGAATTATCCAAGCCATTAGAAGGGCGGGTGTGAACAATCCGGTACTCATGTTGGACGAAGTGGACAAGCTTGGTCGGGATTTTCGTGGCGACCCGGCTGCTGCTCTTCTGGAAATTCTCGACCCCGAACAGAACAGGGACTTTCGAGACAACTACCTGGACCTGCCTTTCGACCTGTCCCATGTCTTCTTCATTACGACGGCAAACAGCCTGGATCCGATCCCCCGCCCGTTACTTGATCGGATGGAGGTACTCCGGCTTTCTGGATACAGTGAGGAAGAGAAGATCGAGATAGCCCGTCGTTATTTGATCCCGCGGCAGACCGAGGAGAACGGTCTTCGTCCGAATCAACTCGTCCTGCCCGATGAAGTCCTGCGCAAGATCATCAGCGGGTATACACGCGAGGCCGGAGTTCGACAGTTAGAGCGAGCGATCGGTCGGGTCATGCGCAGAGTTGTGTTGCACGCAGTTGAAGGTGAGGGAAAGGAGATTACAGCGACAGAAGAAATGCTGGCCGACATCCTCGGTCCCGAGTCTTTCTTCCAGGAGAAGGCACGTCGCGAGCTTCCTGCTGGAGTGGCTGCGGGTCTGGCGTGGACTGAGACCGGTGGCGAAGTCTTATACGTCGAAGCAAGTTTGTTGCCGGACGGAAGTGGCCTGACCTTGACGGGACAACTTGGAGACGTAATGAAGGAGTCTGCCAAAGCCGCCCAAAGTTACATCTGGTCGCATGCCTTGGATCTCGGCATCGATCCTGCCGGTTTCAAAAACAACGGGATTCATATTCATGTTCCTGCTGGTGCTATTCCCAAGGACGGTCCATCGGCTGGCATAGCCATGGCCACCGCCTTGGCTTCCCTTTATTGTGGGGAGCCGGCAAGAAGCGATACGGCGATGACCGGCGAGATAACGCTCACAGGCCTCGTCCTCCCCGTAGGAGGCGTCAAGGAGAAAGTCCTGGCCGCTCGGCGCGCTGGGATCAAGCGTGTGATCCTTCCTCGCGCCAACCAGAAAGACCTTCGCGAATTGCCGGAGGTCGTAAGAAAAGAACTGGAAATCATTCTTGTTGACCGGATTGAAGACGTCTTGGGAGCGGCGATCCCGCCATTGTTCCAAAAGCTGGCGGTGGCCAAATAAGATCGCGCCAGACCGCCCACACTCCTGACTTCTCTCTCGCGTCGTGACCGCAGGGTCTCACTCCACCATAGCAAAGAAGTAGCGTTACGGCTGCCACTACTGATTGATTCCCAGTTGGCTCAGTAGGAAAGCATAATCGAGCGCGAGTTCGCGGAGGCGATCGTAACGGCCCGAAGCCCCCCCATGACCGGCGTCCATGTTAGTAACGAGCAGCAGGGGATTCCGGTCAGTTTTCAGTGCCCGCAGTTTAGCCACATACTTAGCCGGTTCCCAATACATCACTTGGCTGTCGTTAAAGGAGGTCTTGACGAGCATAATAGGGTAATCCTTCGCCGCCAGATTCGTGTAGGGGCAATACTGTTTGATGTACTCATATTCGTCCTTTTTGGCCGGGTTTCCCCACTCCTCGAATTCGCCGACTGTTAACGGAAGGGAAGCATCCGACATGCTGTTGAGGACGTCAACGAACGGGACATGACTGATGACGATTTTGAATAGATCCGGTCGCAGGTTCGTAACGGCACCCATCAACAATCCGCCCGCGCTTGCACCGACAATTGCCAGCCGGTCTTTGGAGGTGTACTTTTCTGCGATTAGATGTTCAGCGGCCGCGATGAAGTCCGTGAAAGTGTTCATTTTGTTCTTCATACGACCCTGATCGTGCCAACTTTTCCCTAACTCGCCCCCGCCTCGGATATGGGCGATACCGAGAACGAAGCCACGGTCGAGCAGGCTCAGGTTATTTGAGGAGAAAGTTGCTTCATTCGCATAACCATAAGATCCATAACCTTCG
>DAOTAI010000022.1:0-22281 GCA_035593865.1 Acidobacteriota bacterium | reverse complement strand
AACACCGTACTCCTCATAAGTGGAAAATGGTTCGGTTTGCGCCGGGACCATAAACGGTTCCGGCCTTACCTGAAAGCTCAGCCCGTCCTCGCTCTCTGCCAGTCCAATGATGGAACGACCGTTGCGGCAGTGCGATCGGAACAACATGATGTATTTGCCGTTATGCTTGGTAACCCCAGCATTATGAACGGTTACTACAGGGTAGGGAACGTCCCGCGGGGTCAGAATGGGGTTGTGCTGGTAACGTGTGATCACAGAACCTCCGCTAGCTTCAAAGGGATAAAGAGATAAAGGGATCAAGGGATAAAGGGAAAAGCATTTTCCATTTTCCATTTGCCATTTCCCATTTTCCATTTCATCGATGTGTCTCGATGCTGCTTGTCCCGGCCAAATGGAAAAAATGCTTTCCCTTTGCGCCTTTATCCCTTTATCCCCCTATGCCTTTATCCCTTGCCTTTTGGTGATTTTCGAGAATCTCGCGGTACACGCGAATGTAGTCCTCCACCATGCGGTCCACGGTGAAGCGGCGTTCGACCTCCCGTCGACAATCGATTCGTGCCAACTGGTTTACACGGGTGACCGCCTCGATCATTTCTTCCACCGTGTTAACCAGAAAACCGTTCACACCGTGCAGGATGATTTCGGGCATACTCCCACGGCGCATGGCAACAACGGGGGTTCCGCAGGCCATGGCCTCCACTACGGACAATCCGAAAGGCTCGTCAAATTCGATGGGGTGGAGCAGGGCAAGCGCGTTACCCAGAAGCTCGTCGCGCTTGTCCGGACCGACGCTGCCCAAGTAAACGATCCGCTCATTGTCTAAGTGCGGACGGACCCGGGCATTGAAGTAAGCCTGGTCTTGAATGATGCCGGCAAGAACAAGCTTCATACCAATCCTTCGTGCGATCTCGATGCAGGTGTGAGTGCCCTTTTCAGGGTGGATCCTCCCGAAGAAAAGCAGGTATCGCCCGGGCTCAGGCCTGAAGGTGAATCGTGTCAAGTCAATCCCGTGGTGGATGGTGGCAATGTAATCGAGGTCGGGGCTCTTGTCAGCCTCGCTGATGGCCACGTAATAAGTCTTACGGTTGTATTTCCGGTAAACGGGAAGGATCTTCGGGGACGAAAAACCATGGATGGTGGTCACAACCGGGGTACTGGTCATACCGGTGTAGGTCAGCGGCAGATAGTCGAAATGGTTGTGAATCAGGTCGAACTCATTTCCGCGCTCGAATAGCTCGGAGATGTGGAGGCACTCCCACACCTTGGGTAGAATCTCCGGGTCTTCTTCATATCCCCTGGGACAGACACTGATCAGCCGGGCCGAGGTGCATGAGTCGGCGGTGGCGAACAGGGTGACGTCAAGCCCGCGGGCGTGCAAGCCTTCGGTCAGCAAGGAGACTACCGACTCCCACGGGCCGTAATGTCTGGGAGGTGTGCGCCAGGCGATCGGAGAAAGCATTGCGATTCGCATAATTGGCCGCCTATTCTTCGTATGGTCGGTTGTGCTGGTCAAGCCAGTCCAGCAGCTCGGATACGTGGGCCGTGGCGAGGGCGATGGATCTGTCCGCGGCTCCGTAATAGACCCGGACCTCATCACCATCGGTGACCCAACCACAAGGGAAGACCACCTTATCCACATCGCCTATTACTTCGTAGTTCTCTTCTGGTGCAAAGGCCCATTCGTCCGACCGGGCCAGGACGCGCGTGGGATCGTTTAAATCCAGCAGCGCCAGGCCCAGCCGGTAGATACAACCACTCGCCGTGGTCCGAACGCCGTGATAAAGGATCAGCCAGCCTTTCTCGGTGAGCAACGGAGGCGGTGAAAGACCGACCTTGTTGGCATCCCACCAGGCTCCTTTGCGGGCGGGAATAACGATGTGGTGATCGCCCCAGTGTTTCAGGTCAGGGCTGAAAGAAATCCAGATATGTGCTCCTACCATGGCGAAGCCAGGCACGGGTCGATGGAGCATGGCCCAACGTTTGTTGAACTGGACCGGGAAGAGCGCGGCGTCTTTGTCTTCGGGCGGCATGACAACGCCTTTGCGCTCAAAGCTTTTGAAGTCTTTGGTGATGGCCAAAGAAACCAGAGGACCGCCCTTCGAATAGGCCGTGTACAGAACGGCCCATGAATCCAGGGCCTCGATGCGTGTTACCCGCGGATCCTCGATGCCCCAGATTTCCTCCGGATATTCTTCAGGGTTGGGCAAGAGTGTCGGGGCGGGATCAATCCGCCAGTCAGAGATCCCATCGTAGCTGCGAGCCGCTGTTAAGTGCGAAATTCCTCGGCGGTCTTCGACGCGCATCAGCAACAGAGTCTCGTTCCCTACGCAGGTGGCGCCGGCATTGAAAACAGAATTAGCGGGATAAGGGAGATCACACGCCTGGATGATGGGGTTCTGAGGGTGTCTTTTGAAAAGCTCTCGGAACTTGGACTCGGGCATTGCTCTGCAGAAATGGTCTCCTTTCTTGTAATCAGAATTGTCTTTGATTGTCTTTGGTCAGAATTCCAGTGCGAGAACCACCGGCTGACCCGTTCTAACCGCGTGTCTCGCCAGTTCGTAGGCCTCGTTGTATTGGTGGGCCACAACTTCCCAGGAAACGACATTGTCGAGATAGCGCTTAAGATTCTCACCGAACTTCAAGCGCAGTCCCTCGTCGGTCGCCAGTTGAATGACTTTTTCCCTGAGCATGGCCTTGGTCGTGAAGAGAAGGCCGCCTTCGCTTTCCAGCGTTTGGGCGGTGAGGCCTTCCATCGGCGCGGTTGTAATAAAGGGCTTGTTCAGCGCGATCACTCGTGCCAGCGTCCCAGACTGGGTTTCGTCGGTACTGGGAAGCACGATGAAGTCGCACACGGCCATTACGTTATAGTAATCATCTCCCCGCGGAATGAATTCGTGGTAATGAGCCAATCCCTTCCTGGCCAAGATCTGGACTTCTGATTTCCAGTTGTCGTAATCCTGTTTGTGATGGGGGTCCCGCATGGTTCCGGCGGCAAGTAAATCCCAGTCCTGCCCAGTACGCTTCTCTATCTCCTGGTGGATTTCTTCCCACATGGACAGAAGGATGTCCCATCGTTTGTTGGATTGGATCCACCCGACCATGCCGACCAGGTGGTCTGCCAGACCGGCTCGATCCAAACCCAACTGTTTTCTAAGTTCCGGAATCTCATGCACACCGCGACGCTTGTCAGGACGCGCTCCGTGAGGGACAACCATGATATTCCTTGGGGTTTGCCAGCCTCTCCCGTGAAAAGTCCAATCCAGCCGCCATTTCTGGTAATGGCACTTGAACAGTACAACGTCGGCCCGCTGGCACATCTTGTACACGAAATCCGCCTCAAAGTCGGTCAGCCTCCCGTGAATGGTGTGCGGCTCGACCACTGTGGGGATGTCCCCCAGCGCTTCCAGCAGATTGAGGAAGCCCTCATTGCCGTCCCCGAACCCGCGTTCGTCACGGTACTCGTATAGACCGTATTCATGTTGGATATGTACCGCGTAGGGATCTAATTTTTCGATTTGTTTAGCCACAGGCGCCCACCAATCTCGACGTCTTATGTCGATCAGCGGGCAAACGCCTTCGCCTTGCCCGTCGGTGTGGCTGATTACGAGCACGTCGCGGCCGGGATTCGCCTTCTGAATGAACTCCCGCGCCTCCTCGCAAAAAGTTGCGATGCCGCAAAGTCTGGGCGGGTAAGAACTGACCATTACAATGGGATTACCGGCCATGGCTCACTAGCTCCTTGGATTCCTCCGGTTCGACCTGGGCTATAGCTTCGACAGAAATCTGCTTGCTCCGGAGTTGATGAGCGCTGAGCAATGAAAGGAAACAGACCAGGGTCGATTCTGCGCCCTGGTTGCGATTGGGCCCGTCGGCATGCAGTCCGTCGTAGCACCCTCCGGTCTTGTCATCGTAGAGTGGGACATTCAGGTCATTGCGTCCCAGGAACCATTCCAGGCAGCGCTGTGCGTGTGTGAGCCATTTCGGGTTGCTGGTGGCTGCGTAGGCTTGATGACATGCCTGGATCATATCCAGCGCCTCGATGGGTTGCTGGTCAAATCGCGCCTTTTCGCCGCCGCGCGGATACCATCCGTTGCACCCGACAGGCACGAAATGGCCTCTGGGATCGGTCTGGATCTCCAACAACCACTCCAAGCTGCGCAGTCCAGCTTCCAGCATTTTGTCCTTATGGAGGGAAGCGCCGGACACGATGAGCGCCTCAGAGATTTTCCCGTTAGCATAAGCAACGATGTCCTCGATCCAGGGCCAGTCGTCGCACGCGTTATCGCAATACAGGCGCAGCAGCTTCTCCGCCAGGCGCTCGCGAATGCGCCGTGCTTCGCTGTCGCCTCCGTAGCGTCTCAGGTACGCGTGTATTCCGATCAGGGCAAACGCCCAGGCTCGAGGCGATGTGAAATCCGTAACTGCTGGCAATGCCTTGTCAAACAAATGTTGGGCCGCCGCTCGAAGATCATCCGATTCTGCTAGGGCTACGGCTTCGCCGAGCCCCCAGATCGCACGGCCGTGACTGTCTTCGGATCCGACTTCGTCCAGCCAGCGGTGGTCATAACTCATTAAGTTGCGGAACCGGCCCTTCTTCTCGTTAAACGCATGCAGCAGGAAGCCGAGATAAGTGCACGCCAGATTAGTTATTGTGGTGCTGTCGGCGATAAGATCCTGGGCCATCAGGACAGCAATGAGAGCCCTGGCGTTGTCGTCGGTGCAGTACCCGTGACGGCGGTCCGGCACTATGTAACGCGCGTGTTGGAGAATGCCGGCATCCTGAGTCAGGCGAATGATATGGTCAAGTTTAGGCTGCGGAACCTCTCCTGGCTGGGACTCCATGGTTCTCGCACGAAAGACGACTCGTGGTGAACTTTCTCTCTCGCGCTTCACCTCTGAGAAGATCTTCAAATATTTGCGCGCCACTTCGCTCCAGATCATTTCGCGACAGAAAGTGTAAGCTCGCTTGCGCATGGCGTGACGTTCTGCTTCGTGCTCGAAGAGTTCGTTCACCTGCTCGGCAAGTGCGTCCGCGTCTCGAAACGGCACGATACGGCCGCGGCCGTCGGCGAGCATTTCCTCCGCATACCAGTAAGGGGTTGAAATCGTTGCCTTGCCGCTGCCGAGTGCGTAGGCTAACGTGCCCGAGACAATCTGTTCGCGATTCACATAAGGCGTGACGTAAATGTCCGCCGCTCCAAGGAACTCACATAGCTCCTGCAAGCTGACGAATCGATTGTGAAAGATCAGGTGTTCGTCCACCCCTAGCATCCGGGCGCGTCTCTGCAAGGAGAGACGATAGGCCTCGCCCTGTTGCCGTTTGATATGGGGGTGCGTGGCACCGAGCACAATGTAGACCACTTCAGGATGTTTTCTCACGACTTCCGGCAAAGCATCGATCATGTACTCAATGCCTTTGCCCGGCGAGAGAAGCCCAAAAGTCAAAATTACCTTACGGCCCTCCACGCCGTACTGGTCTTTATAGAAGTTCGGGTCGATAAAAGGAACGTTTGGAATGCCGTGATGCACTTGAGAGATTTTCTCCAGCGGGACCCGGTAGACTTCCTGAAGTATCTCGGCCGCTTTCTGGCTCATTACCACCAGCCGGTCTGATAGCTGGCCGATACGCTTGATGATCGTCAGCTGTCCCGGGGTCGGGGATTGCAACACCGTGTGCAAGGTGGTCACCACGGGCATCCTGAGGTTCCCCAGCAGGTCGAGCAAATGGGCGCCGTTCTCGCCGCCGAAAATCCCGAACTCGTGTTGGAGGCAGACGATTTCCACCCGGTTCATATTCAGGAAGTCGGCTGCCAGCCGATAATCTGCCAGGGTGCGCTGATCGATTTCGAACCGTACCTGCGCCGGGTACTCGTAACCTTCTGTGACGTCGTTCATGACGACCGCCCAAAACTCCGCCAGTGGGTTCTCCTCGGCCAACGCCGTGAGCAGGTCGGTGGTGAAAGTGGCGATTCCGCACCGCCGGGGCAGATAGTTCCCGATGAGTGCGACTTTGCGTGGATATGAATCTTCGGTTCCGTAAAGCATTTCAACTCTCCCTTTGATTCAGTTTGGAGTACTTCGCATTCCTGGACTGCTTAGCAAAGAGAGAGGCGATTTATGGACGCACTGTTCCCCGGTCAGATCAAGACGAATGTCTCTAAGGAAGCCGGAGAGTGGGCTATTGCAGCGGGTTCCTCCACTCCTCGCTACAGTCCCTCGCAACATTATAATGCAATCTTATTCCGGGGTTGTCAGACACAGAGAAAGGCAGAGAAGAACGGAGGGAAAACGCTTCAGTCTTTCTTCCGTTTTCTTCGGCTTTCCTTTTCCTCTGCTTTCCTTTGTGGCTCTCCTGCGCCCTGCTGCCATAACCTTTATGGCAATTCATAAGCATTACGAGACAAGAATGATAACTTCTGGTCCGGGAATCGGCGGCATCCGCCTTGGCGCCGGTCGCCCGCATTTGGCGTCCTGATTGCTTAATGCGTCCTCCAACGCATCCCCTTGGCTCTGGATCTCGGAGAAATGTATGTCGCGTGCCTTGCTCGTGTACACGCTTTTTCTAGACAACCCCATCCGAGCTCTGGCTGGCATAGTTGCGCTTGCATGGCCGGTGTATCGTTTTTCAAAACCCTCGACACCTATGGAGCAAAGACCATTATGACCTGGATAAAGACGATTCCTCTTTCCGAGGCGGACGAACGTCTGCGCAAAGCGCTGGAAGAACAGCAGAAGCTGTATCCCGAGGAGTACCGGGTCCCGGTTCATCCGACGGATGATGGTTCGGCAGGAATCGTGGCTTCTCATACACTGATCCCGAAAGCCCTATATCACGCTTTTGCCACCTTCGGCGCGCTCTGATGTCTCCGGATTTGCCGCTCCAGCGCCGCCATCACGAAATGATAGCCACGATGGTCTCAGTGGCGAACCGGTGCGTTTATTGAATCGAGTCGCACGCAGAGTTTCTGCGTAGAGTGACACTGGATCAAGCACTGGTAGAGGCGCTCAAGCGGGACTACGCCCATGCACCGATCACGGCCGAGGAGCGCGTTATGCTCGATTACGTCGTGAAGCTGACAAAGGATGCAACCCAGGTGACACGCGCGGACATTGATCGGCTGCGGGCGGCGGGTTTCGACGATACCGGTATCTTGCAGATCACCCTGATCGCCGCCTGGTTCAATTACGTTAACCGGGTCGCCGATGCCCTCGGAGTTGGCCGGCAGGAGTCGCCGCCGGATTAGAAGCTGCTTATTTGTCCCCCCCCCGCCCCAGCGGGCGAGCAACGGCTTACTCTAATTCAAGGTCGTCGGGGCGGTAGACTGTGATCCCGTCGATCGCCGCGAAGTCCGAATCAGCCGATGCCAGCTGTTCAATACCCCTCGAGAGAAGAGTCGCCACGATCAGTGAGTCGTTCGTCATCAAACCATATTTGGCGCGAAGCGCTGCGGCTGAAAGGACGATCCCGAGGTCAAGAGGGACAATCTCAATTCCTAACAATGGGATCTTTTCGACCTGCTCCTGATAAAGCCGGAGTTTCCTCACAGTCGCGGGACGCTTCCGAAGTTTCTGCGCGACGTTTCCAAGAGTGACCAGTTTCCTTGAGACCGCCTCGATCATCATCAATCGATGGGTTGTCTCAGCAAGGACTGTAGTAGAAGTGACGGCGCGTAGTTCTCCCTTTTCGCACTTCAGCAGAAACTCCCGACACGCCCTAGATGAACCCGTAAAGTGATAAACAAAGATCGGAGCGTCCACGAAGACGGGTTTATCCGAATGGATTTCCTCAAGCTTCGAGATAGTCAACCTCTTCTTCCATCAGCTTTTTGAGCTGTCTGGCCTCTATCGGAAGTGTGTGCCAGCTCTCCTCAACCTTTCCCAGGTGCGTGCCCTCCTTCCGAAGGTAGATCTCGAGAGCCTCCGCCACAATCTCACTGATTTGTTTGTTCTGGCGCGCCGCCTCCACTTTCACCCGTCTGAATAGCACCGGGTCGAGAAGCGTGCTCACTTTCTTGCGCATGATCATGACAGTATCATGATGTCATGATATCGTCAACCCAGAAGCCAGAAGGCGCCGCCTTCCGCCTTCCCTCTGTTTTTATCTGCGGTTCTCTAGGACTGAAACTGAAGAAAGCCGGACCAGTTCGCCCCGTGCCTAGCTCAACGGAATTCCCAGCGGCCCCACTTCCAGGGTTGAGGAAGTGCCGGACGTTATCGACGGACCACTTTCGAGGGAGATCTGGCCACCCAGTTCGGCACCAGCCGACCTGCCAACTATCAGGCCCCCGCCAAGTTTTCCCGCGAGCGAGCTCTTCAAAGCCACGTCGCTTACAGTGTCGCCGCTCTCCGTGATTTCAACCATGATCTTTGCACGAGCGCTGGCCACACCCGCGCTGATACCGGCACCGACACCAATTCCGATGGTCGTCTCTTTCTTGACGAAATCGCGCTTATAGGAAGCGACAAGCCCTTCGCCGCCTTCAATTTTCACGTGATCGCAATCAAGCTCCATGTCGACAACCACGAGATCTACGGTGATGGGTTTCCCGAAGGGGCAATCTGGCGGGCCTTCCTTCTGAACGTCGCCGCCTGGTTTGGAGCTTGCAGGCGTCGGCGGCTCGGGCTCGTGACAGTCTAGCGATTCGATGTTTTCCGCGATATCGGGAAGATTCGCCGCCAGGTCAAGGGACATCTTTTCGTGCAAAAGGACCTGGCCTTCCCGGAACAGATTCATGTACTCGTTCAACGTCGGCGCGTAAACGTCGGCAATGACGGGGGTAGTAAACCCGATGTAGTCCTCGAGCGTCCGGCCGGCCTCGTCGTGGTAAGCCTTCCAGCCTTTGTACCGATGCGTGTAGTTCGCTTCGAGCATCTCCTTTGCTCTTTTGCATGTTTTAAATTCTTCCTGGTCCATCTCGTATTTGAGCTGGTCAATTCTCTGTTTGACCTGTTCTTGACACCCTTCGTCATCTCCACAGGCCAGGTGCGCTTTGAAGAGTTCCTCCATGCGCTTATAGAATGGCTCGACCTTTTGCGCCGACTGCACAAAATCGGGCATTGCAGTCGCGGCAGCCTGGATGGATTGCTCCGCTTCCTTGCGCGTGGTCTTCAACGCCTGCCCCAGTCGGCTGCTTTCGCCCAGGAGTGTTTCCGTGATGTCCTGGAAGAGAAAAATCTGCTTATCGAACGTGATGGGGAGGACTAACGCGTTCGGATCCTGGCTGGAACGCTCGTTCTGTCGCCGAAGCGTCTCGCTCACCTGAACAAGCTCTTCGCGGACCTTCTGAAGGCGCTCGTCGATACGGGTCGTCATCTGTTCAATGGCCGCCTTGGCAGCTTGCGCCCCAGCGGCTTTCTCTGAAAGCGGCGGCTCGGGCACTTTGAAACTTCCCGCGCCTTCCTTTTGCTCGGAAATCGGCTCGCTTGGGTTCGCGCTACTGTCGGCCTCTGCGGCCTTTTGCCGGGCGGCGCGGTATGCCATCGCGCCCACCCGGGAGAAGCCTGTCTTGAACGCCTGACGGAAGTGGGCCATGGCTTCGATCTGGTTCCCCTCACACTGGCACAGTAATCCAAGCCCGTTGTGAGCCCCTGAGAACTCGGGATGGAACCGAAGGGCGCTCCGGAAGTACTTTCTGGCGTTTTCCCGGTCGCCTATGTCGTAGTAGACCCAGCCTATATTTACCTGCACCAAGGGCACATTGGGTCGCATCTTGTCAGCGTAAAGCAGAACCGACAGGGCGCTCGCGTGGTCCTCCATCCCGTTAAGGATCACGCCGAGATTGTTGGCGGAGAGGAAGTTGGACGGGTCCTTCAGTATTCCCTTGGCGGTGACGTAGGCCGCCGCCGAGCCTGCTTGTGCCACGGCCAGGACTGCTCCCACGTCCCCGCCCTGAACTTCAGGGGCTCGCTGGAGTCCCCTGTCGAGGCCGGCTCTGGCGTTTCCGGCCTTTGCCCCATACCTGGCGGCGATATTCTGAACGAGGGCAATGTATTCGCGCAGATCAGGGGCTCTGACGGGGAGATCCTTGACAGTCTTCGCCTTCGGGCACTCAACCTCCGGTGCTCCTGGGAACGAGCGTTCCTCTTCCGCTTTCCCTTGGCTCTTTTCGAACTGCTCGATCGCTTCATCCATGGACGCAGTCCAGGCGTCGAGCCGCTCTTGCTCAGCCTCGGTGATCTCCGCACCTTGGGCCAGCTTTTTCATGATCTCCTGAATATCAGACGGCAAACCGGGCTGAGCGACGGCTGCCGGGGAAAGCACGAGCAAAATCACCACGGCAAGGAAAGGTACCAGGGATTTCATAGATAGCCTCCGCGTTGGCTCAAGCATATTCCAGTTCGTCAACTATTTCACGCGGATGACTCGACGAGCCGGCAGAAGCCAGAAGCAAGAGAAAGGCAGACTTCGCTCCAGGTTCTGTTCTTACTGCCGACTGATTGTCGCCCATAGTCGGCCACGATAAAGACTCCTGACTCCTTGCTTCTTGCTTCTGGCTTCTGGCTTTTTGCTTTCTCCGTGATGGCCAACTTTACATCATCGAAGCCGTGTCGCATTATTATGCTGGTGGAGCTGAGCGTGAAGGACGATAACACGTTTGTTGAAGTGCAGGAATTCAGACAGCGTTGGATCTGGCTGATGGTAATCGGCGTGTCGGCGCTCTTAATAGCCCTGTTCGGCTTCGGTATCTTTACTCAGTTGGTAAAGAATCAGCCCTGGGGCGACAAGCCGATGTCCGATGCGGCTCTTGTGGTAACCAGTGTTATCACTATTGTCTTCTCCGTGGGCCTTCCATTTCTCATCCGCTATGCGAGGCTCGAGGTGAAAGTCGGGCCGGAGGCGCTGGAAATCAACTTCCGGCCATTTGCGACTCGTCGCATTTCGTACAAGGACATCCTGAGTGTCGAGACCAAGACATACCGTCCGATCTGGGACTACGGGGGCTACGGTGTCAGGTGGGCGCCAGGCCGCGGTATCGCATACAACGTCTCTGGGAATCGAGGCGTTCTGCTTCGACTTTCAGACGGCAAGCGGATTCTCATAGGCTCCGGCCAGCCTGAGGCGCTTGCCGATGCGATAAGGAAAAAGGGCGGGCTTAGTCAGGATTCAGCGGGCTGGTCGTCCGCAAGCTGATCAAAACGTTCCTTACCTGCTCTGACTTCTGACTTCTGGCTCCTGGCTTCTTACTTCTGGCTCCTGGCTTCTGGCTTCTGGCTCCTGGCTTCTTGCTTCTGGCTTCTTGCTTTACGACCCTCCAGCCAGCCCTTTCGCGTTCATCCGCCTCAATTCAGCTATGCGCGGTTCGCGGGATTTCGGACTGTCCAGGCTGAACAAGCGCGCGTCTCCGAGTTCGTCCCGCACAAATGATTCGGTCTCTTTGACGGCCTGCTCGATGTCGGCGTTGCGCGGAACAAATGTTGTCCAGACGAGCGTTTCGCTGGCAGTGTCATATTCCCACAGACCGATTAGTCGCCCGCGATCGAGGATGACGTGATTGGGCGAATCGGTCAGTCCCCCGAGTTCTGTCAGTCCTTTTTCCCCGAACACCTGCCGGTTCCAGTCTTCGGGAGCAACCAGCCCTTTCACGTCCCGGCGCAAATGCATGATCGCATCGAGACTGCTCACCAGGGCGTATTGCGGCTCTGAAGGTGGTTGATAACTCTGGAAGGCATCAAAGTCCTCGGGCAACATCAGGAAGTCTGGGTTTTCACTCAATCCTTGCAGCCCGAGCGGCTCCAGCGCCGCTTTTGCAGCCCGCACTCCCAAGCCCGAAAACCACTGGAATTCTTCGCTGGTGGCAGGTCCGATCCATTTGAAAAAGCGGCGTGCGAGGTCCGTGTACACCTGCTCGTCGGAAAGCTCCGAGTCAGCGAGCGGACTGGGCTTCCAGGCGGCATACTCGTACCGTTGTTGATCCAACCGCCCGTTCATCGGTATCCGGCGGATTTCTCCGGCGGATTGAAGCTGACCAAGCGCGAGAGGAAGGGTTGTGGTCAGCCCCTTTTTCTTGCCTTCGGCCCCGAGGTTGCGGACGTAGTTTCCGAGGCGAAGACGAAGCTCATCCGGACTCATCGAGCCTTGCTGGAGCACGTCGAGCACCTTGGCGCACAGCGCCCGAATCTCGTCATCTGTGACCCCAAGCTTGCGTGCCGTTCTCATGTCGGCCGCTGTGCCGAAGCCCTGGCCTACCCTGAGAGCCAGCGCGGCGTCCGAGGACGCAACAACGTAAGTACAGCCGCGAGCCGAGGGCAGTTCAAGAATTTCCAGCTTAGCCACGGCCTTATCGGCTTCCTCACGGTCGATTCCACCTCGCGAAAAGAGCGTGAGATAAGGGTTAGCTCCCCCAACCGACCTGGCCCAGCCTGTCTGTTCCAGTACTTCAGCTGCAGACTTGCCCTTCAGCTGGCCATCGAGTCCCTGTTTGTGAGACCACCACGCGCGCAGTTTCAAGGCGAGCGATTTCTCTTTCATTAGTTAAGGAGGATAAATCCCCTGTCGAGCGGACTGCAACCAGCTTTCCCGCAAAGGCTGCAACCAAGACGGTTGACTGGCAACCGGACTATGGATCAAACTGCCGCCGAGCAAGGAGAAGAAAACATGTCACATACTCGTCGCGAATTCCTCGGTCTGTCAGCTGTCGCCTCGGCGGCGGCGCTGTCTGGTCTCGGAGCCGCTCCGCGGCCCGAAAGCAACGACATTTCGCTCGCTGCCTGGTCTATCAATCGCAGCTTTTTCGTCGCCAAGCGGTGGAAAAACGCGGACCTTCCCCGTATTGCCCGGGAAGAATTCGGGATCAACGGCATAGAATTCGTCAACCAGTTTTTCGACAACCCGACCAGGCGACATTTGAATGAGCTGAGACGCAACGCGGACAGCTACGGAGTCAAATTCGTTCTGATCATGGTCGATGACGAGGGCGACATGGCGGCCGTCGACAGGAAAGAGAGAATGCAGGCGGCGGTGTCGCATCGCAAATGGGTCGATATTGCCCACTATCTTGGCTGTCACGCCATCCGCTGCAACCTCGGCGGGCCACGAGAGGGTTGGAAGGAGGACAAGGATCTCGTGAAGCGAGCGGCTGAGAGTTTCACCGACCTCCTTAATTACGCCAAGGGCGCGGGACTAAATGTGGTGATCGAGAACCATGGCGGCGCGTCCTCTGATCCAGCGGTTCTTCCTGCCTTGATGAAGATGGTGAACCATCCGGATTTCGGCACCCTGCCTGATTTTGGGAACGTCAACCCCGGCGTAGATCATTACGAACTCCTCAAGCAGCTGTTACCGTTTGCCAAGGGGATCTCAGTCAAGGCCTCATGGACCGACGAGGACACGCATCCGGCTTATGATCTGGAGAAAATGCTCAAGATGTGCGTAGATTCCGGATACCAGGGATTCTGGGGTATCGAGTCCAGTTATGGCCGCCCGGCGCGCCGCGGCAGACGTGGCGAAGGAGGTCAGCCGTCTCAACGCCAGACTCCGAATCCTGACCAGATTTGGGAGCAGGAAGCTAAAGGCGTTCGCCTCACCAAAGCCGTGATCGAGCGCGTGGTGCTGAAGAAGAGCTGAAGGTCCGGCAATTTCGTGAAACCCTGTTTGTAGTTCCGCCTTCAGGCGGGCCTTAAATCGAACAATTCACTTCGCCTCACGCTCGCTTGGTGGAGAGCGTTCGATCTAAGGCCCGCCTGAAGGCGGAACTACAAACAAAGGGTGTCTGCTGCTCGTTCTGGTGCTCCAACGTTTCGGAGTTGGGGACAGTCCCCTATGTGCAGGCTTTTAGTCACGGGTTCGGCCTGGTAGGCCAATGGGGCGATTCAGTTCGCGCAGTCTTAAGGTAGTTCTCGATCTGTGACACAATCTCACGCCTGCGAGGGGCTTGATCGTGACTCTCGCACAAGTCCTCTTCCAGATCATAAAGCTCCAACGGCGCGCCGAGCCCGCTTCGCACGGCTTTCCACCTGCCCCAACGGACCGCCTGTTGGAGGCTTTTGCCCGGTTTCTCCCAGTATAGCGGTCGATCCACGACTGTAAGTTTGTTTCCAAGCAAAAGTCCGGAGATGTCCTGCCCGTCCACCGGCGGACTGGAGAGTCCGGCCAGGCGGGCCACCGTGGGCAGGAAATCCGCGAAATACCAGGGAGTCGAGTTTGTGGCGTGGGCGGCGATATGGCCGGGCCAACGAGCGATCATCGGGACCCGGATCCCACCCTCGTACACACTTCCTTTGTGGCCGCGAAGGTGCCCGTTACTTTGAAAAAAGCGGGTCACGGGCTTGTCCGGCGCTCCGTTATCCGAGGTAAAGAACACCAGGGTCCGCCCGCCGAGATCCAGGCTGTCGAGCAGGTCCAGCACTCGTCCGACGTCCCGGTCCATTCTTGTCACCATCGCCGCATAGATCTTTTGAAGCTCGCTCCAGGGTTGGTCCGCGTACTTCTCTAGACCCGGGACTTCGAGCTTCTCGTGTGGGATCGTGTAGGCAAGGTAAAGGAAAAACGGGCGGGAGCGATGTCGGCGAATGAAATCGAGCGCAAACTCGGTGAAGCGGTCGTGAACGTAGACGTCGCGCCTGCCGTCGCGATTCTCTGGAATCGAGATTCGCCGATTGTTGTGCCACAGGTAATCAGTGAAGTAGTCAGCCGCGTGGTTCTGGTTGAGGAACCCGAGCCATTCGTCAAATCCCTGCCGGTCCGGCGTTCCGGCTGTGAACGGTTCGCCCAGCCCCCATTTCCCGGTGATACCAGTCTGGTAACCGGCCTGCTTAAGCAATTCGGCTACAGTGAAGTCCGTTTCCTCCAGCGAAAGGCGCATTTCCCCGTCGTGGTATAGCTCGGGCGTTCCTCCGACCGCCGGAAAGTTGTCCCGAATGCGGGCATGGCCGGTGTGCAGGCCGGTCATCAATACATTGCGGGAGGGCGCGCAAACCGGGGATCCCGAGTAGCAAGCGGTGAACCTGGTTCCTTCAGAAGCCATGCGGTCGATTCGCGGCGTATCGATCCTGGTTTGGCCATAGCAGCCAAGATCCGCATGCCCAAGATCGTCGGCCATGATGAAAACAATGTTCGGACGCTCGTCCGATGGCGCCCGGCTGAGGCCCCTGCCGAGGGCGACCGGGGCGAGCCCGGCGGCGACTTTGAAAACCTCGCGACGAGTCAATCGGCTCATATCTGCATCCCCGCGCACTTCAGCAACGTCTTCTGAACATCCAGCTCCTGTTCGAAACTTACCGGGAGCGAGCCGCCGTCGCGAATCACCCGGGCGAAATCAGCCAGGTCGTCGACATATCGCTGGTAAGTGGGCAGCTTCACCCGCGTAATCCCCGCGGCGTAAGGCCCGGCTGCCTGCTCCAAATCCAGCATCATCTCGGGCGGTTCCAGGGGGCGGACGGACGCGGTCCCGCGCGTTCCCAGGACTTCAAAATAGCGATGCTGCCTGGAGTTCGGCTGCAACGTCGCGGCTGAAATAACAGCCATGGCGCGGTCGTATTCGAGAACAGCCACGGTGTTATCGGCCAGCCCGTCCCGCGATGCATCGTGAGTCTGCAGGAAAGACTGGACCGCCCGCGGAGTACCCATCAGGCGGACAATTGCATCAACGAGGTGCGAGCCGAGGTCGAACATAACTCCGCCTGCAAAACGACCCCATTCGGATCGCCGCCGCACAGGAAGCTGGTTGTTTATCGTTCCACGAATCAGATAGACATCGCCGAGCCATCCCTGGCGAGCAGCTTGGATAGCGAGATTGATCCCCGGGTGATAGCGCCACATGTAGCCGATCTGCAGATGCAGGCGTCTGCTTCGGGCGATTTCAACCAGGCGCCTGATGCCTTCAAGATCCGTAGCCGGAGGTTTCTCCAGATGCAAGTGCTTCCCGGCCTCCAAAACGGCCTTCCCGTGTTCGGCATGCAGGGCGACATCCGATTCCACCACCACCGCCTCGCTCTCGGAAAAGAGTGTCTCACGAGAGAGAAACCGGACGCCGGAGACAGCGTAGCGTTGTCTGACCTGTTCGTCGTCTTCGCAGATACCGATAAGCTCCCAGTCCGGAGACTCGGCGAGAAGCCGGATTTTCTCTTCGGCATGGGGATGAAACGCGCCGAGCACGCCGATACGTAGTCTACGAGTTCTACGAGCCGAAGCGGGCATCAACGAAACTCCGATTCCCGCAGCGAGAAAAGTCCTGCGATTCATATTCACCATCCTGCTCGACGCACTGATCCCCGGAATTCCCGGGCGATTCTGTTTCCTGTTTCCCGATATCACATTCTAGGTGAGGTTTTCTAACTAAAAAAGGGGAAATAGAGTGTAGAATGTCACATGTCAAACTTCATGACTGCGACACCTCGAGAAAATCTGTTCGCCCTTATAGAGGGAGAGCGGCCCGAGCAGACGCCGTTCCTGATCTGGGACAACAAGATCCCGGATGCGGCGACTGCGAGGCAGCTGCTCGATCTCGGCGCCTGTATCGTTGTCAAGTCCAGTGTTTACAAGACACGACTCCGGTCAGTCCGAAAGCACGAATTCTCATGGGAGGAGGAGGGACATCGTTTCCTCCGCACCGTCTACGAAACTCCATATGGGAATCTGACAGATATCTCGCTGGTGAGCAGCGGGAGCCTTTGGCATCAAAAGCCGGTTTTCGAGTCGCCCGACGATTACGATCGCCTTTTCGCACTCGTCTCTGATTATGAATACAGCCTGGCGTTTGAAGCCTTCCTGGCCGACGACTCCCGTTACGGGCCGAGCGGCCTGGCCCGGCCGGCCACAGAAAAGTCTCCCATGTTCGAGATCCTGTACGACTACATGGGGATCGCGAATTTCGCCATCGAGTGGCAGGAGCGACGTGACCGGGTAGTTCGTTTGTTTGACATGCTGCTCCAGAAGCGGCGCGAGCGCCTGGAGATCGTGCGACGCTCCCCGGCCCGGTTTGTGATCGTCGACGGCAATATTGAAATGAGGGTGGTGGGAGAGGAACGTTTTAACGCCTTCTACGCGCCCGTCATTAGCGAGGCAACCGAGATACTACAAGCCGACGGGAAGAAGTCAGGCTTGCATTTGGACGGCGACAATCGACCGTTGATCGAGGCGGTCTCCCGCCTCTCGATCGATTTGATTGAGTCTTTTACGCCTCCCCCTGATTGCGACATGTCTCTGCCGGAAGCCCTCGATCTCTGGCCCAGCAAGCGTTTCCTCGTCAACATTCCGTCTTCCGTTCACCTTTCCGGGGCGAGCGCGGTCCAGAGGATGGCTACTGACCTGGCGCTGCAGGCTCGGGCCAGCCGGCGCGCGGCAATAGGGATCATCGAAGACGTTCCGCTCAACGATCATCTTTGTCTGGCGGCGGACGCGGTTCGGCAGACTGGGTGCGGTCGCTCGCCACGTGTGCAGGACAGACAATTGGACTAGCGAAAGAAATGAACTCAACAAGACGACCGGATGCCAATAAGCAGCTCATCTACTACATTGCACTGTCGGCGCCGCCTACACGAACGCCGGCGACCGGCGAGGAGCCTTTCCTGCGCCCGGAAGTCGGCTTCAATCCCTCCTGGTTTCATCTCCATTGCGGAGTGGACTTCTCAGAACGCTGGCATCTCGATCCTGATTATCGACTCCGCTGCCATGAATTGATGACCCGGGAGATTCGTCGTCGTTTCCCGGGAAGGGCAATCGGTGGCGCGGAGAAAGACGAGCCGCCTGACCTGCTGACCGGGCTTTTTGCCGGAGCGGTGGTAGCGGCGATTTACGGCCAGTCGATCATGTATTTTCCCGACAAGTGGCCTGTTGCTCACGGCGACCCGTTGTCCGACGAGCAGGCGATGGCCCTGACCCCGGCCGACTTATCCCGATCAGCCTTTATGGACGGAATCCTGCGCCAGATGGATCGCATTGAGCAACTGACCGGCACGATTCGAGGCTTCTTGAATTGGCAGGGTGTTTTGAACACCGCTTTCCGGCTGCGGGGACATCAGATTTTCATTGATTTGCTCGAGAACCCCAGCCTGGCAGAGCACGTGTTTAGATGCATCGCCGAGACGATGGTCAAGGGAATGCGCCTGGTCTACGAGCGACAGAGGCAGGCGGGGCAAACTTACAATTTCGCGAGCGTTTCCAATTGCGTCGTCAATATGATCAGTCCGCAGTTGTACCACGATCGCCTGCTCCCTTTTGACGCCTGGATACGCGATCAATTTCCCGTCTTCGGTATTCATAACTGTGCCTGGCGGGTTGATCCTTATCTTGACTCGTACCGGGAAATCCCGGAATTCGGCTACCTTGATATGGGACTCGAATCAGACTTAGGTAAAGCTCGAAAGCTGTTTCCCGAAGCTCGTCGCAACGTCCTGCTGACCTCAATGTATTTATCCAGCCGATCGGACGAGGGAGTGCGCGCCGATCTGGAGAGAATCGCCGCGGAGTTGGGACCTTGCGACCTGGGTCTTCCAGATGTTGAAATAGACGTCCCCGATGCCCGGATCCTTTACATCCTGGACCTGTGCCAGGAACTAAGCGAAAGATTCGCGACGGTGTCCGAGCGTGGGGCCGCCTCAATAGAGGAGTAACAATTCAGCTATGCAACGTATTCAGTTTCACCTTCCACGGAAGCTTGAATTCGGATGTGGCGCCGCGGCCAGTTGCGCGGAGGATCTGATCGCCTCTGGTTATCGAAAGGTCTTGATCCTTACATCTGGACCGACGCTCGGCTTGGCCGAGCCCCTGTTGGAGCGCCTGGGCAGGGAAAATGCCCGAATCTATCCCGAAATCGACAGGGAACCGACGATCGCCGATTTCCGAAAAGCTCTGGAGACGGCGCGCGCTTTCAACCCGGATGCTATCGTGGGCATTGGCGGCGGCAGTGTACTTGATACCGCCAAGCTGGTGGCGGCTTTCGTGCGAAGCACTCAAGACGTCACGGAGGCGTTCGGCATCAATCTGCTCCAGTCACGGTCGGTTTTTCTGGCATGCCTGCCGACTTCGGCGGGCACCGGAAGCGAAGTATCGCCAAACGCGATTCTCCTTGACGAAAACGATCGTTTGAAGAAGGGGGTAGTAAGTCCTCTTTTGGTTCCCGATAGCTCTTACGTCGACCCGCTTCTGACTCTCTCGGTCCCTCCGGCTGTAACTGCGGCGACGGGTATGGATGCCCTCACCCATTGCATTGAGGCTTACACCAACAAGTTCGCGCACCCAATGGTCGATATCTACGCTCTTGAAGGTGTTCGCTTGATCGCGGCCTCCCTCGAAACGGCGGTCAGAAACGGCTCGGACATCGAAGCGCGCGAGAAGCTGGCCCTGGGGAGCCTCTATGGAGGCATGTGCCTGGGTCCGGTGAACACCGCCGCGGTTCATGCATTAGCCTATCCGCTGGGCGGCGAGTATCATCTGGCGCACGGCCTTTCGAACTCTCTTCTTCTCCCGGCTGTCATGCGGTTCAATATACCTGCCGCCCCGACTCGATATGCGGAAGTCGCCCGTGCGCTCGGGGCACCGGCCCAGGCGAGTGTTGAGGAGACCGCGCATGAGGGCGTCAAGCTCGTCAGCGATCTGGCCCGACGCTGTGGATTGCCGACCACTCTTAAGGAGGTGGGAATCGCCAAGGATGCGATAGGATGCATGGCGACAGCGGCAATGAAGGTGACTAGGCTGTTAAAAAACAACCCGCGAGAACTGAGCGCAGCCGACGCGGAATCGATCTATCAGGAGGTGTATGAATAGCCGGCCAGTTATTGGAGTGACCATGGGAGACCCGGCCGGAATAGGCCCGGAACTATGCCTTCGTCTGCTAAGAGAGACGGAGATCCTTGAAGCCTGTATTCCCGTGGTTTTTGGTGATGCGAAAGTGCTCGAGCGGGTCGCCCGGGTTCTCGGCTGGCCCGCGCCCGAAGGCATCATCACCTTGAAGGAATGGGAGGGCACAGGGGCGGCTGTCGGCGGAGCGGCGATCGTGGACTGTGCGCTCATAGATGCTGACTCCATTGAAAAAGGACGAGTTCAGCCGGCCTGCGGACGGGCGGCCTACGGATACATTGAGACGGCTATTCGCTCTGCCTTGTCCGGAAAGATCAAGGCTGTAGTGACGGCGCCGATCAATAAAGAAGCCTTGAAAGCAGGAGGCATTGACTACCCGGGCCATACCGAGATTTTCCAGGCTCTTACTCATTCGGGCGGAGTCTGTATGATGCTGACATCCGACGAAATGACGGTCAGCATGGTGACAACTCATATCGGGCTAATGAGCATCGCCAATCATTTAAGCGCGCAGCGGGTGGAGGAAGTCATCCGGCTGACTGCCGCGGCGTTGACGCGAATGCTGGGCCGACAGCCGCGGCTGGCGATCTGCGGGCTCAACCCCCATGCCGGAGAACACGGATTATTCGGAGATGAGGAGGAGCGTTTGATTATTCCGGGAATCGAACGGGCGAAAGCCTGTGGGATTCGGATCGAAGGACCGCTCCCGCCTGACACCGCTTTCATTCCGACAAACCGCCAACGCTTCGACGCGGTGGTTTGCATGTACCACGATCAGGGGCATATCCCGTTCAAAATGGTGGCTTTTGACAAGGGAGTGAACATTACCCTGGGAAGCAAGGTCATTCGGACATCCGTCGACCACGGGACGGCGTTCGATATTGCCTGGACCGGTAAAGCCGATCCGAAAAGCCTGTTTCAGGCCGCGCGCTGGGCCATAAAGCTGGCGCAGGACGAGAATCACTGACAGGTTGACGCTCGCCACTAAACGCCAGATCGGGAATCAAAGGGTGGGGCGTGCATGAGAAAAGTGTTGGCCGATGATTTCTCCGGTGCCGCGGAGATAGCCGGGGTCGGTTTCCGATACGCGATGGCGGCTGCCGTGAGTCTGGAGAACGAGGGAAGCCCGGGCGCCGAGCTCTCGGTAGTCGACCTTGACTCACGTTCCAAGTCCCAGGCTGATGCGGTACGGCTCATTGAATCAGTTCTCAACGAGCAATGGGTCTTTAAGAAGATCGACTCGGCCCTACGTGGCCATGTGTTGGCCGAGCTGCAGCCGTTTCTCCGCTCGGGTCGCTATGCTCGCGCCCTGGTCGTCGCCTTTAACCCCGATCTTGGCAGGACAATCAAAGACGGCGCTTACCGTATTCACGGGCGCCCGATCAGCCAGACGGCATTCCGTGACGACCCGGAGTATCCGGCACTCACTTCTGATGTCACGGAGATACTCCATGCTGATCCCGGGACAATCAAGATCTGCCGGCTTTCTGACCGGCTTCCGGATCGGGGAATTGTGATTGGCGAGGGAGAAACGTCCGAGGATCTGCACGCTTGGGCTGCCCGCATCGATGAAAGCACGCTACCCGCGGGCGGAGCGCCTTTTTTCGCGGCCTGGCTGGAGAGCCGAGGTAGAAGGGCGAATTTGTGCTCCAAGGTGGAGACGGCCTCCGAAAACGGATCGAAGGCCGGCAGTTCCCCGACGGTGCTGGTGATTTCAGGAACCACCTCGAGAGTTGTGGACTGGCGCGGTATCCGAAGAGGCTCCGCTGTCCGCGTTTTACCGATGCCTGCGGCCGTTTTTGAGGCAGGATGCGGTGTAGACGAAACAGGTTGGCCGGATGATGTGGTTGGGACGCTCGACGACTGCGGTTTTGCGGTCGCCTCGATTGGTGAGAGGCCCTTGCTGGAGCGCTCGCATTCCCCCCGGCTTTTGCGGCACCTGGCTGACTTGGCGGCTTTGGTGCTGGAGCGTCGCCCGGTGTATCAGCTCTGGCTGGAAGGCGGCGCAACCGCCGCGGCCGTGGTCCGGGCGCTTGGCTGGAAGAGGCTGGATGTCGTGGCTGAATTGGCGCCAGGAGTTGTACGACTACGTCCTGCCTCCGGCGGCCCTTTCATCACGGTGAAGCCGGGCAGCTATCCCTGGATGGTAGAGGTCTAAATTCCCCAAATTAATAAAAGAAGTTGAAAAAGTCCCCGAATTGAAGGAGTGTCTTTATATGAAATTAGTGATCGTTGGTGGCGTTGCCGCGGGGGCGAGCGCTGCGGCGCGAGCGCGCAGGTTGGACGAAAAGGCAGAGATCGTGCTGTTTGAAAGAGGTCAGTTCATCTCTTTCGCAAACTGTGGTCTGCCGTATCACATCGGCAAGGTGATTCCCCACAAGAGGCAACTTTTCGTCATGCCGGCCGCCGCCTTTCGTGCCCGAAACCGGGTGGATGTTCGAACGCTCCACGAAGTCACCGTTATTCACCGTGCCGAAAAGAAAGTCACGGTGCGGGATCTCAACAGCGGGCGATCGTACGAGGAAAGCTATGACAAGCTGATTCTC
>DAOTAI010000478.1:0-3854 GCA_035593865.1 Acidobacteriota bacterium | reverse complement strand
CGAAGGTGAAGCCCTCCAGCTTGCACATCGCCTCAGCCAGCATCGCGGCGTTGAAATCAGGGTTGATAACCGGATTATCCCACTCGTCTTTGACGATCAGTGACGGTCCGAGCTTGTAGTAACGGAACCCGCCGCCGCCCTTCCAGTCGACTGCCTCGCTGATCCCGCCCCGGTCCTCGCCGTCAATAACCTTCTTCATTCGCGGAATTATGTGGGTATGGCAGTGCTCGCCAAGCTCCACCATGATCCATCGACGGCCCATTTTGTGGGCAACCGCGCCGGTCGTTCCGGACCCGGCGAAAGAGTCGAGAACCCAGTCGCCGGGAGATGATGCAAGCGTGAGAACTCGTTCAAGTAACCGCTCAGGTTTTGGCGTTGCAAAAGAATCCTGAGGGTTGAATTGTTTTACTTCCTTCTTTGCGTCCTGATTATCACCCACATCGTCCCGGAGCCAAATCGTCTTGGCAACAGATCCTTGCTGCACTTCGGAAAGGAATATTTTGAGCGAAGGCACATTATTCCCTGTTTTCCCAAACCAGATTCGATTGTCCGCCTTTAGTTCTTCAAATCTCGCGGGATTCACTATCCACGCCCTGCTTTCTGGAGGGCGGACGATTCTCCCGCTTGGGGCAACGATTTCATAGTCCGTACTTGAGCTGTAGGTTTTTGCCGATAAATCAGCTGCTTTCCATGGGCCACGCGGATCATTGTCGGGGTTCTTGTACCGCTTATCCATTGCCTCCGTTCGTGGCAATGGCATGGGGCGCCATATCTCTTTATTCTTGGCGTAAATGAGAATGTGATCGTGGCTGTCACTCAGCCATTTAGCGTCGTTCTGAGGGGAGTATTTCTTCTGCCATATCGCATTTGCCACGAAATTTCGACGCCCGTAAATCTCGTCCATAAGCACCTTGCAATAGTGCCCCTCATTGTCATCAAGATTCACCCAGATCGAGCCATCCTCACTTAGTAATTCGCGGAGAATCTCTAGGCGATCCCGCATGAGAGAAAGCCAGATGGAATGCTCGACGCCATCGTCGTAGTGTGTAAACGCCGACCCCGTATTGTACGGCGGGTCGATATAGATGCACTTGATTTTGCCAGTGAACTCCTGTTCGAGCGCCTTGAGGGCGAGGAGGTTGTCGCCAAAGATCAGGCGGTTGTCGAAGAAATCAGGGGACTCATTTAACCGCATAGAACGCATAGAGCGCAAAGATTCAATCTCATTCTCTGCGTTCTCTGCGCTCTTTGCGGTTAATTCTTCTTCTCTTCCCCTCCGGAATGTCGCGTGATACGACTTCTCCGGGTCCTCGACCAGGATGCGCGGCTCCAGCTTTGGCCGATTCTCCTTGCCGATCCATGTCAGTTCCAGACGAGTGTTGCTTTTTGCCATAAAATCAATCCTTTGCTGTTCCGGACGGCAGCGCAGCTCGTTTCTTCTTTAGATGACGTGGCCGTTGGTAGCGACCAGCCACTGGAAGCGGCCACTCGCCGAACACGGCCTGCAGGTCCCTGTCTTTAGCGGTAGCCAGATCAAGCACCAAGGGGAAACTGTCCACGACAAACGGTATCCCGACGAAACGCTCAGCATCGGCGATCTTCATCGTCTTGCGGGCGCTCGGGGATATTGTTGATCGGCATTTGTTGATCAGCTTGGCAAGACGGTTATCGGCGGTGATTACGACTACATTTCCCGCGCCGTGGATCTTCGTGAGGTGAATACCCATGGCGGCGATTAGTTGATCGAAGGCCCCCGATGGCACGATCCTGCGGCCTTCACCACGGCCGAGTTTGAAATAGTGGTCCACCGGCGCAACGAGGTTCACGGTCAGCACATGATAGCGCGATAGTTCGTAATGGTAGAAGAGCGCCGCGTTGTGAATGTCGGCCTGGAACTGCTTTCGCAGAGAGGCGTGTATGCGACCATCTATGGTTCCGGATTTCACCTGCTTGTTCCAGTCGCCATAGGCGTGCTTTGCAAAGGTACTGAAGACCTCGGCAATACAGAAGTTGGGGATGTAGAAGAAGTGATCAGATTGGCGAGAGCGGACAGACTCGATAATCGCCACCGCTCGCTCATGCACCTTGGCCTCCTTGTGCGAATGAGGCAAGAAGTACGGAACGAGTACACTCGTGTCGAAAAGGCAGTACTTACGCGGAACAGCGCATTGCAGTTTCGCGTTTTCAGGCGCGTAGCTTTCAGCTACTCTTTTGTCGTTCTTGGCGTCTTGGAGGTTATTCATTTCCCCGTCTCCTTATTCGTCTGCCGCAACGTCGCCCGCCCTTTATCAGTCAGCCGATATTTCTGGAGTCGGCTGGTGGGTTTGTCCGGGATGGTCATCTCGATCAAGCCCGCGTTCAAGGCCGGGAGAACATACGCCACGCGGACGTGATCATCGTCCTTCAGTTGCAAGGATGCCTGCATCTCGCGCCTTGTTCTGGGTGTTGCGCACAAAGACAGGAGCCGCATGACTTCCGGGGTGACTTCCGGGGTGACTTCCGGGGTGACTTCCGGGGTGACTTGCTCACTAGTCTTGGTTTTCGTCGTACCAGCCGCCACCAGCGGCACGGTCACTTTGAACATATCGCCATCCTCGAACACCGGTTTGCCGGCGCCGGGAGCATAATGCGGCAGGTAGTGGTTCACCTTGCGGACGCCGGAGCCGAGTTCCTCGTAACGTCCGATCTGGATCATGAACTTACAGATGGTCGGGTTCTTGGGAAACGGCGTGAAGTTGCCGGGGTCAATGCGGCCGTGGTAGTGCGGCACGTTGGGGTTCTTGAATTCGACCCGGTCGGTGTAGATCATCATCGTGGCCGGCGCGGCGCTGGTGTATTCGCGGTGGGCGATGATGTTGGCGACCAGTTCCCGGAAGATGATCGAGCGCAAGCTGATACTCGTCGTGCCTTCCATGTAGAACGGATCGTTCAGGTGCTTGTCAACAAAGCCCATGAGTTGATCGAAGGCGTCAATCAAGTTGCCGCGGACGATTAGCCGGTCGTCGTAGCGTTCGGTGTCGCGACGGCGCAAGAGCGCGTCGAACTTGTAGCCGGGCACGATGCTCTGGATCGTCGTGTCGTACCCGAACATCAGGGCGGCGGCCAGGGTGTAACCGGGCTTGCCGGTGGAATAGTCCTGCCGGACAAAGCCCGCGACCTTGAGCAATTCCTCCGGTGGCAGATTTGCCCAGGGATGCTGCGGCTGCCGCCCCAGCATCAGCTTCTTGGCCTTCTCAAAGAGGGCGGGATCGAGGTCCTTCATGCCCAGATACGGATAGACCCGCTGTTCGGTGAAGAAACTCAGCTTGCGGTTCATCAATCCAGCCAGACGATTGACGTCTTTGATCCGGTAGTCGCCATCCTCGCTTCGCAGAAACACGCTTCCACCCACCTGATGAACCTGAGAACTGGCAGGCACGAGCACCTTGATGACCCATCTGTCGCCCACCTGCTCCTCGTGCGGAAACAGCAAGTGCGGCGGATCCAGCTTCTGCGGGTTGTTCGACAAGTTGGCGATGTCCGTCTTGATCCGTTCGATGGCATCCGCGTTCACCCCGGAAACCGTACCGTCGTCTTCCACACCGAGCACAATCACACCGCCATCCATGTTCAGAAAAGCGCATACGGTGTCGAAGAAATTAACCGGCAGCTTATCCGTCGCCCGCTTGAACTCCAATGCCAGCCCCTCCTTATCGCCAAAGGGCGTTCGATGCATTTCCCTCTTCTTTGCGCTCTCTTCGATTGATTTTTTCCCCTTCATGCCACCCTCCATCGAATCGCGAACAGGCTGCGCACTTCGCTGGTATGCTTCAACTGCTTCTCGATCTTGCCAATCAACTCTTCCCGCTGCGTGT
>DAOTAI010000477.1:0-3857 GCA_035593865.1 Acidobacteriota bacterium | reverse complement strand
TGCCGACGATCGGCGGTTTTATCTTGGCGGGGAGGTAGGCCTGGAAACGAACGGCAGCGACGGAGAGGTCCAGTACATGAATACGCGCTGGCGTTTCAGTACCGAGTGGCGCCTGGGCTTCAACCGCGAATCTGGCAGGGAGACCGAGAGTCATTTCGGACGGTTCATCGACAACAAGCAGTTCCTCTTCGCCTATGCCGGTTGGGATTGGCGTGGTCGCGAGACCCATGCGGAGCGGAACGTGTTCGATCGCGTCAGCACCAAGAACGACCGAAGCGTAGTACATGCCGGATTGCAGTACGTCCTGCCCTGGTTCATCGTCGTGGATCTTTCACTCGACCATACCGGCTATTTCCGCGCGCAGGTCAGACGCGATGACCTGGCCCTGACGCGCAAGATCAGGTTGTGGGGATTCTGGAACACGGACCGGGAGTACAGCCTCGGCGCACGTTACATCGTAGACCGGCTCTGGTCGCTTTCCGCGCACTATGATAGCGACATGGGTCCTGGCATGGGCCTGACCTTTACATACTAATAATTTATCAGAGGCCAAGGGCTCTCTGCCCTACTCGGCCTCATCACCCGCATCCAGGCCTATCAGCTGCCGTCACGGAGTCCGTTCTGACAAACCTGTTCCGCCATTGTGTTGTGGCGGTGCACCGACGGCGACTCGAATGGTTCACAGAAAGGGACTAAGCCATAACCGACCGATGTAGTCAGTCGATACAACTTTTTCGGTAATTTTCAGATTTCCATAAGACTCAATACGGTCTTCCCATAGCAGATCCGATGGTCAACGAAACTCTTGCATCTTAATTTCTCCCTCCATGACTGACAACCAACACTCCGGCAACCGCGGCAACACTCCGCTGCGCATCCTCGTCTTCTCCGGCTCGATGCGGGCCGATTCACTCAATACCAAACTGGCGCTATTGGCAAAGGCCGCGATTGAAAAGCATGGCGGTCGGGTCGATTTCGCTTCGATGCGCGAGTTCGATTGTCCGTCGTACGACGGCGACCTCGAAGCGAAAAGCGGCATCCCCGCCGGTGCGCAGGAGTTCCAACGCCGGTTACTGGCGAACGACGCGTTCATCCTGGCTTGTCCGGAGTATAACGGCAGCATGCCCGGCCTGGTCAAGAATACCATCGACTGGACCAGTCGCTTTCGCCCACAGCCGTTCAACGAAAAGCACGGCATGTTGCTGTCGGCTTCCCCTTCGATGATGGGCGGCAATCGTTCCCTCTGGTCGTTGCGTGTTCCGTTCGAACACCTCGGCGCCCGCATCTTCCCCGATATGTTCTCGCTGGCCACCGCGCACCAGGCGCTCGATTCGGATGGCCGAATCGCAAGCGCTACGCTGCAACAGCGCTTCGACGCGACCATCGCCGCCTTCCTGGACCTCGTCGAGGCCGCCCGCAACTATCCGTGCATGAAGAAAGCCTGGGTGGAGTTCTTAGGACAGCAACCGGATCCGTTGCGGGACAGGTTAGAGTAGCATGGCCTTCATTTTCCTTGCTGGCAAAATCGGGAATGGCGTTTCTGATGAAAATGTAACATTGGATATTCTGTCCCTGATAAGATCATTAGCAAGTACAATTCATGGGTTTTCGTAACTTTGAGAATACCGATGCCTACAATTCTGTTCATCCATGGCTGGCGACTCTTTTTTTATTCCAATGAAGGAGGCGAACCTATTCATGTTCATGCTGAAAAGGGAGATATGGAATGTAAGTATTGGCTCATGGTGGATGAGGTCGAGATTCGGGAAGCTTTCGGATTCAACCTCAATCCGGCCTCAAGAAGAGAAATCAAGATGATTATCTATCAGCATTTCGACTTAATCGTTGAATCCTGGCATCAGTACTTCAAAAAGTAAAGCATGATCGTGTCCTATAGAATTGATCAAGTTTCGTTCGATCAGCAGTTCCTCTACTTGCAGGTGAATGGAAATTCCTTCAAGGTCAAGCTTGATCAGGCTTCTCCGAAACTCAAGGCAGCTAATGAGATGCAAAGAAATTTTTTTAAGGTATCGCCTTCCGGTTATGGAATACATTGGCCTCTGATCGATGAAGATCTGTCAATAGAATTTCTAATGAAGGCAGCAGAATAAAGACGGTTTTCAGTTTGGATCATGACTGTTGTCCTGCTGAAGGATCGGATTTTGTGCAGTGTTCGAGTTAATTGATAGGGATTATCTGGTTGTCCCTCTAAGATGTGAACCCGATTCCCGGATTCGCATGCAGGTGATATCAATATGAAAATCATCCTCACCGGTTCCACCGGCATGGTGGGCGAAGGCGTTCTGGAAGAATGCCTGCATAATCCGCTCGTGGAGCAAGTCCTGTTGATCAACCGTAAAACGGCTGGGGTCTCGCACCCGAAGGTGCGCGAGGTCCTTCACCCTGACTTTTACGACATCACGCCTTTGGTCGATCAGCTGAAAGGCTACGATGCCTGTCTGTTCTGTATGGGCGTTTCTTCGCTTGGCATGAAGGAGGACGACTACTACAAGGTCACCTACACGCTCACCCTTTCGTTTGCGAAAACACTCGCCGCGTTCAACCCGAACATGACCTTCTGTTACATCTCGGGCTCGGGAACCTACAGTTCGGAAAAAGGACGGCTCATGTGGGCACGGGTGAAGGGCAAGACGGAAAACGACCTGATGAAGTTACCGTTCAAGGCGGTGTACAATTTCAGGCCAGCCATGCTCAAGCCGTCGAAAGGTGCGCGTAACGTGCTCCCGGCGTATAAGTATTACGGTTTTCTGTATCCGTTCCTGCGTCCGTTGTCGCCCGGTTTTTTCCTCACGCTGCGGGAACTGGGTTGTGCGATGATCCGCGCCGCCGCGAACGGATATCCGAAAAACATCCTGGAGACACGCGATATCCTGACCTTGTCAAAGTGATTTCATTCGACTGACTTCCCAATAACCCTCATCTGCAAATGGCAAAGCAAAACACCCATCCGAAAGTCGACGAGCAGTTTGCCCGGAAAGGTCCCTGGGAAAGGGAGCTGAGCCTGCTCCGCAAGATCGCCCTGGACAGTCCGCTCACCGAAGAGTTCAAGTGGTACCAGCCGTGTTACACGTACGAGGGTAACAACGTATTGATCCTGGGCGGCTTCAAGGATTTCTGCACCATGTCGTTTTTCAAGGGAGCCCTCTTGAAGGATCCGGAAGGCATTTTAGAGAAAGCGGGGGAGAACACACGCTCCGCTCGCATCGTGCGCATCACCGACGCGAAGCAGGTGTCGAAACTGGCGCCTGTCTTGAAGAAGTACATTCTTGAAGCTGTCGCATTGGAAAAGTCGGGTACGAAGTTCGATTTCGAATCCACCCGCACGACAGAGATCCCGAAAGAAGTAGCGGAGCTCTTCCGCAAAGACAAAGCGCTAGGCGCGGCCTTCAAGGCACTTACGCCGGGAAGGCAACGCGGCTACCTCATCTTCTTTCAAGCCGCCAGGCAAGCCGCTACACGGGTGGCGCGCGTGGAGAAGTATCGGGAGAAGATTATGGCGGGGAAAGGGATGCAGGACCGCTAAGCTTTGTCCCACAACACGGTTGATGAGCACAGGAGTTATTTCCGACTCTTCCTTTTGTTTCCAATTCCTTCTTTTTCCGTCGAGATCCCCTTCTCCTTCATCATCTCCAGCCCATATTTACGAATCACCGTGATCAGGGGGATCGTACGCTTGCCCTTGGCGGTGATGCTGTACTCGACTTTCAAAGGGCGACCTTCATACTGCGTTCTCTTGACCAGTCCAGCATCTTCCATGGACTGCAACCTCTGTCGCAGGCTCTTCATACTGATGCCCGGAATATGAACAAGGAATCGGCGCGTACGAACCGGACCCA
>DAOTAI010000476.1:0-3859 GCA_035593865.1 Acidobacteriota bacterium | reverse complement strand
AGGATCACGTTCAGGCTTCCGCCTGATCTACAACAATCCAGTCGTGCACCCCGCCAGCCTCCTGGCTTTGCCATACAGGACCCCGAATCGTTATACTGTTGTATACAGTGCCTTTGTCTTGATTCACACTTTGTCGTGACTCGATGACGGCCACTCCTCCGTTGACGGAAAAGAACTTCTCATGAGAGTCAAAATACCCGTGTTTTTGATTGTCTGTCTGTCCGCCGCTGTGCTGGTGACCAGCCAGAAGCCGGTGAACGATCAGCCTCTGCCCACCCCTTACGCCACTCCCCATGCCCGCAACGGCCCGCGCGTCATCGAACGTCCGGAAGACGCCCAGCTCCAGTTGCCGGATGGATTTCAAATCGGTGTCTGGGCTGAAGGCTTTGAACGTCCTCGCTTCATGCTGCTTGGTCCCAGCCACGAAGTCCTCCTCTCTGATTCGGCCGACGAGGGCGCGGTCTATGCGCTGCGCGATACGGACGGAGACGGAAAAGCCGAGAGCCGGCACAAACTTCTTGATGGCATGTACCGTCCTTACGGGCTGGCGTTCTGGAATGATTATCTCTATGTGGCGGGAACCGTCCAGGTTAAACGGTGGAAATACGATCGAGCCGCCATGAAGGTACAAGGCGAGGGCGAGGAGATTGTGTCCTGGCCGGAGTTTCGACGTGGACATTGGACGCGCTCTATCGTCTTTCATCCCAGCCAAGACGAGATGTTCCTCTCGATCGGTTCTGCTTCAAACGTCGACGCAGGGGAAGATCCGAGACGGGCAGCGATTAACGTCTACAACCCTGACGGAACGGGTCACAGGATTTTTGCGTCAGGTCTGCGCAACGTCATCGGCCTCGACTTCTATCCGGGGACCGAACAGCTTTGGGCCGCCGTCCAGGAACGTGATGCGCTGGGTGATGATCTGGTGCCGGACTACTTCACGACCGTGAACGAGGGAGAATTCTTCGGCTGGCCTTACGCTTACATCGGTCCTAACGAGGATCCCCGGCGGGCCGGGGAGGCGCCTGAGCTCGTCAAAAAGACCCGGTATCCGGATGTACTCCTGGGCTCCCATGTCGCCGTTCTGGATATCGAGTTCTATACCGCCGACGCCTTTCCAGAAAAGTACCATGGAGGCGCTTTTCTGGCGTATCACGGGTCTTGGAACCGATCAGAACGGGTCGGCTACTCAGTTGCCTTTGTCCCGTTTCGGGATGGTAAGCCAATCAGCGGTCCGGAAGACTTTCTGACCGGCTGGATGCTGGCGCCTGACAAGAAAGAGGTCTGGGGCAGGCCCGTTGGCATCCTTCAACTGCCCGACGGCTCCCTCCTGGTTTCCGAAGACGGCGGAAACAAGGTATGGCGCATCCATTATGCTGGCAGCTAGAATAAGCATCGCGAAACAAGTTGTTTGAGTCGACTTCTAACTGCCCTCATTGAAGGAGGAAGGCGGGTTCGCACCGAGCAGTCTTCCCATACGGGCCTTGGTGCGGTTGCAAAGACACGGAGGAATCTGATGAGCAGACACCTGTTTTCTCTATGGGCATTTGCGGCGGTCTTCGGTCTATCACTGATCGTTTTCACCAGCGTCGTTCGTACCTTGTCCGCACAATCGACTGGAACAGCTAGTGTCGGGAACAGCCCGGACGGGAAGCCGACGCCGGCGCAGGCCCAGGAATTTGTTGAGAAGGCTAACGAGATTCTGCTCGACTTGACGACCAAGGCGGCGCGCGCCGCATGGGTCCAGGCAACCTATATCACAGACGATACCCAGGCCTTGGCGGCCGAGGCCAACGATAGACTTATCGAGGCAACGACCCGGCTGATCAAAGAAGCGACCCGTTTCGACGGCCTCGACCTTCCTCCCGATACGGCCCGGCAATTGAAGCTGCTCAAACTCTCGCTGACTATGCCCGCGCCCTCCGACCCCAAGGAGCGCGAGGAACTCACCCGCATAGCGGCGAAGCTGGAAGCCGAATATGGCAAGGGGGAGTACCGGCCCGAAAGTGGGCCTTTTGCCGGTCAGCGCCTCGGTCAGAGCGAGATGGAAGAGGCCTTTGCGACAACCCGCGACCCGGCCGTTCTGCTCGACCTCTGGCTTGGTTGGAGGTCTTTTTCCCCGAGCTTGAAACAACCTTATGCTCGCTTCGTCGAATTGTCCAACAAAGGCGCCCGAGAGATCGGGTACCAGGATGTGGGCGCTCTATGGCGCTCGAACTACGATATGCCTGCCGAGCAGTTTGAGCAGGAGGTTCACCGGCTTTGGGAGCAGGTGAAACCGTTGTACGTATCGTTGCACGCCTACGTCCGGCGTAAGCTTTCCGAGAGATACGGACCGGAGGTCGTGCCGCCGGACGGCATGATTCCAGCCCATCTGCTCGGTAACATCTGGGCCCAGGAGTGGGGCAACATCAGCGAACTGGTCCTCCCCGGTAATCAGCCGAAACCTTACGATTTGACCGCGCTGTTAAAAGCCCAGAACGTTGATCCTGTCGGCATGGTCCGCATCGGCGAGCGCTTTTTTCTCTCACTCGGCTTTGATCCTTTGCCCGAGACTTTCTGGGAGCGATCTCTGTTCACCAAGCCTGCCGACCGCAACGTCGTCTGTCACGCGAGCGCGTGGAACATTGATAGTGAAAATGATCTGCGCTTGAAGATGTGCATCCAGGTGCGCGACGATGACTTCGTCACTGTCCACCATGAACTCGGGCATAATTTTTACCAACGCGCGTATAACCACCTTCCGTTCCTCTTTCGAAACGGCGCCAACGACGGGTTCCACGAGGCGATAGGAGACGCACTCGCACTCTCCATTACGCCGGGATACCTGCACAAAGTCGGTTTGCTCAAGGAACAACCCCGGATCGATGAAGCTGCCGACATTTCCTTTCTGCTGAGAGAAGGGCTCGACAAGATCGCCTTTCTGCCCTTTGGGCTGCTGATCGATGAGTGGCGCTGGAAGGTCTTTTCCGGGGAGGTCGGGCCGGAGAATTACAACGAGGCCTGGTGGAAACTGCGCAACCAGTACCAAGGAATCGCGGCGCCGGCGCCGCGGTCCGAGCAGGACTTCGATCCTGGTGCGAAGTATCACGTCCCCGGCAATACGCCCTATATCCGTTACTTCCTGGCACGTCTGTTGCAGTTTCAATTTCATCGGGGTCTGTGTCGCGCCGCGGGACACACTGGTCCGCTGCACCGATGCTCTATCTACGAGAGCAAGGAGGCCGGCGAGAAACTTAAGGCCATGCTGGCAATGGGCCAGAGTCGGCCTTGGCCCGAAGCTCTTACGGCCTTGACCGGCGAAGATCGGATCGATGCGGGCGCCATGCTCGAGTACTTCGAACCGCTGAAGAAGTGGCTCGATGAACAGAACCACGGTCACCCAGTCGGCTGGTAGTCTGCGGCGAGGCTAAGTAGGAGAGGCGGAAGCTTGCGAACGGCGGAGACTGCGGAAACCATAGACCTGCACCAGATGACGGCGGTGGTTCTGGCTGGAGGGCTGAGCAGCCGGATGGGGCAGGACAAGAGATTCATGCTCTTCGACGGGCAGGTCCTGATCCAGCGAATCGTGTCTCAATTAGCGCCCTTCTTTAAAGAAGTCCTCATCGGCGCTAATGACGCCGGAAATTTCGCCGCTCTGAACCTCCGGGTGATACCGGACGAAAAACCAGGTCAAGGACCATTAATGGGCCTGGTTTCCTGCCTGGCAGCCTCCCGGTGCGACGTCAACTTCGTGACAGCGTGCGACATACCCGAGATCGACATAGCATTCGTGCGGGCCCTTGCCCACGAAACTGCAGGATTCGAGGCGGTTGTTCCCCTTTCCGCCGAGGGGCGGTCTGAACCGCTGTTCGCAGTGTAT
>DAOTAI010000475.1:0-3867 GCA_035593865.1 Acidobacteriota bacterium | reverse complement strand
GGCCATCCGATTCTCGAAGACATCACGTGGTCGGTCAACGAAGGAGAGCACTGGGCCATTCTGGGTCCCAACGGGGCTGGGAAGAGCACTCTCTTGAGCTTGGTCCTGGCGGATAATCCACAAGCGTATGCAAATGACATTCGGCTTTTTGGCCGTCGGCGGGGGTCGGGAGAGAGTATCTGGGACATCAAGCGCAAGATCGGGTGGGTTTCTCCAGAGCTGCAGTTCTGCTATCCCGGCGAGGCGACTGCCCTGGAGGTGGTATGTTCCGGGCTGTTCGATTCAATAGGGCTTTATCGTAACGCTTCTCGTCAGGACGTCGAGCGTGCCATGGACTGGATTGAGAGACTGGCGGTTTCTGACCTTGCGGATCGCACCTTCTGGAGCCTTTCAGCGGGAGAGCAAAGACTGGTCCTGCTCGCCCGGGCCCTGGTTAAAGAGCCTCCACTCCTTGTGCTGGATGAGCCTTGCCTGGGCCTTGACCTCGCACATGTCGGTCGCTTTATCGACAAGCTCGAGCAACTGTCGGCCATCCGGGACACCACGCTTCTTTATGTCAGCCATAGAGCCGAGGAGCTTCCGTCGACGATCACTCATATCCTGAGACTCGACAGGGGCCGCATTGTCGAGGGCTGAGAAACTACCGTGCTGGACCACCTACGTCGCTTGCGCTAGAGGGGGGCTCGGCAGCGGTGGGTTTCATCCGGGCGCTGACGCGCCCTCTTTCGAAACCCACTCTTCTACCTTGGAAGGTCTTAGAACTGCCGTTCGTCGGCGGAAGGTCCGTAAATCGAGGGGACGGGCACCTCGTTCAGCCTCAGGTAAACGGTTAATTGCCCGCGATGGTGAGCCCGATGGTTCAAGGTATCGGCGATGACGATATGACGCGGGTGCTCCATGACCGTCTGACCACTGTACAGAAGCCTCCAGGGTGTAAGCAGGTGGTCATCGGTCGTTTTGGCGAGGGCGTCTTTGCCCTGGGCGACTGAATCGTCCAGCATCGCCAGCAACTCGGCGGTGGTACTCCACTGAGGGGGCGTATGCCGCGGTCCTTCCGGCGGGTTCAGGTCGAGTGAGTCTTTCAGAATAGTCATCGCGATCCATGCGGGCATAGTCGCCACCAGCGTTGCCAGGTACCCGAGAGGCATCGACTTCTCATGGGGTTTCCAGTCTGAGCGGCCCTCCGGCACACGTCCGAGTACGCGCCGTGATATGGCGGCTTCTCTTTCCAGCTGTGACAGAAACAGTTCGGTCATTTTCATAGGGCTCCTCCAGACAGGCGGGCGGTTTTCCCGATTGTGGCACACTCACCAAGAGAATTCGAATTCCGTGGTCTACTGCGAGCGTGTTTGGGCCCGCGGATGGCACGGATTGCACGGATAACGCGGAGAAAGCGGGTAATAGGCATGCGCCTCGACGAATTTCGGCTTTCTCGGGGGAACCGCCGCCGGTATAGTTGAGGCTTGATTTGATAAGTGAGGGATTTCCGGATGCAGACGCCCTATCTACTCCTGTTGCTGCTAGCTTCGTTCGTTTTCATCATCGTAATGACCGCCCGTTTCAAGGTGCACCCGTTTTTCGTGTTGCTGGTTGCGGCTTTTTCAGCGGGCGTGGCGGCGGGGTTGCCGGCCGATAAGGTGGTTGCCGAAATCACCGATGCATTCGGACGAACGCTCGGCTCCATCGGTATTGTCATCCTCTGCGGCACGAGCATCGGAGTTCTTTTGGAACGTTCGGGCGCAGCTCTGACCATGGCCCGGTTTTTTCTGAAGCTTGCTGGTCAAGCCCGGATTCCCCTGGCAACAAGTCTGTTTGGCTACACCGTGTCTATCCCGATCTTCTGTGATTCCGGCTTTGTACTTCTGAGCCCCCTGAACAAAAGTCTGGCTCGAGCGGCAGGGCTTTCGATGAGTGTTATGGCGGTGGTTCTGTCTTCTGCGCTTTATTCCACGCACTGCCTCGCGCCGCCGCATCCAGGGCCCACCGCGGCCGTTGCCGTGATCGCCGATGCCATTGGAGTCCCTGAAGGAGTACTTATGGGGCGCCTGCTGGTGCTTGGGCTGGTATGCGCCGTTCCGGGAGTGGTGGTCGGATACTTCTGGGCGACTCGCTTCGCTCGAAGGTACTACGTGGCCCCTGCAGCTGAAGGAGAGCGGGAGCCGGAGATCCCGGTTCGCCTGCCCGGCGTCGTGGTCTCTTTCATTCCCATCCTGCTGCCAGTCACGCTTATCGCGCTACGGTCGTTCGCTCTGCTCCCGACCCCACTCTTGTTTGCAGGCCATCCCGCGGTAGCCCTGATGATCGGCGTCGGGGCAGCTCTTTTCCTCGTCCCCAAGTGGGACGCGACTGTGCTGAATGACTGGCTGGACGACGGCGTACGGGCGGCAGGCGCCATTCTTGCGATCACCGCGGCAGGAGGCGCTTTCGGCGCCATCCTTCGAGTTGCCGGAATCGGCCAGTCTCTAAGCCAGAGTCTGAGCGCCTGGGACTTGGGGCTGTTTTTGCCTTTTCTCCTCGCTGCCGTGCTGAAGACCGCCCAGGGGTCCTCGACGGTGTCGATCATCACGGCATCGCCGATTGTCGCGTCCCTGCTGCCTCAGCTCGGGCTGGCGGGCGATTGGGGCCCGGTCCTTGCACTGCTGGCTCTGGGCGCCGGCTCAATGGTGGTCTCGCATGCTAATGACAGCTATTTCTGGGTCGTCACCCGGTTTTCCGGGCTGGATGTGTCGACGGCTTATCGTGTCTACACCACCGCCACTCTGCTGATGGGCCTATCCATCCTGGCCGTTATCTACCTGTTGTCGTTTGTCTTAACCTAGGCCGATCGGCGAAGTTTTACGCATTTTTATATGGACAGCTGAGGTCGACGAGCGTAACCTTGCTCCCGAAAGGCGGGTGATCATGCGTGCTCGACTAAGAGGCTGCCTGATAATGATTTCGCCGATCCTCCTGGCTATTACGATTCAGCCGCTGCACGGGCAGCGGCCCCTGATGCGCGAAGCACGGGAAAGCCTGGTCCGGATCTACTTTCAGAACCAGGATGAGCTGAACCGGTTGGCTCGTCAGCTGGATGTGTGGAAGGTGAATCGGAAAGGTTCGTTTGCGATAGCGGCGGTTGATCGGCATGGTATTGACCAATTGCGGGCCGAGGGTGTGCGGGTTGAAGTAGAACCGGAGATGCAGACTGCTTTATCAGCCGATCTCGATCTTTCCTGTTACCGCTCGGTAGAACAAATCGAGGCTGAATTGCATAGCCTTGCCCGCGCCTATCCGGATCTGGTTCAACTCACAGACATTGGGGATTCCTGGCAGAAGCGCCAGTCGGGTGACGAAGCTGGCTACGACCTGTGGGCCCTGAAAATCACGCGCAACTCGATACCCGGGCCAAAGCCTCGGTTCTTGCTCCTTGCTGGCACGCATGCCCGGGAATTCGCACCGCCGGAGCTGGCGCTGGCGTTTGTCAAGCGGTTGTTGGCCGGTTACGATGAAGATCCCGATATCACCTGGATTCTGGACTATCAAGAGATCCACGTGATTCCTCTGTTGAACCCGGATGGACACAAGTACGCCGAACAGGGTTACTATCAGCGAAAAAACACCAATCTCGTGGGTAGTTCCACATGCCCGGTTCCGGTCGCCAATCGCCAGCCCGGGGTTGATCTCAACCGGAATGCGGACTGGTTCTGGGGACAGGATGGGTCGAGCGACCACCCGTGCGATCCCATTTACCGAGGCGAATCTGCGGCGTCCGAACCCGAAACTCAGGCAATTCAGAACTACATCCTCGAGCTCTTTCCGGACCAGAGGGGAGAAGGGGAGACAGACGCGGCACCCGAAGACAGCACCGGCATTTTCATTACATTGCAT
>DAOTAI010000474.1:0-3873 GCA_035593865.1 Acidobacteriota bacterium | reverse complement strand
ATTTATCAACTGCAATTACGCAAAAGGAGGGGAGCAGATGGTCATTTCGCCTTTGCTGATCATCATCGGTGTATTGGTGCTGTATCTGCTTTCGGTGATAAACGTACTACGTGAATACGAGCGTGGGGTTGTCTTCAGGCTGGGGCGACTGCTGCCTGAAGCGAAGGGGCCGGGTCTGATACTCGTTTTCTGGCCGATCGACCGGCTTGAGAAAGTCAGTTTAAGAACGGTGACGATGGATGTGCCCGCTCAGGATGTCATCACCCGAGACAACGTGTCGGTCAAGGTCAATGCCATTGTCTATTTTCGGGTCGTTGATGCGAATCGGGCGGTCGTGAGCGTGGAAAACTACCTATATGCCACCTCTCAATTGGCTCAGACTACGCTTCGTTCGGTGCTCGGAGAAGTCGAATTGGACGACCTGTTGAGCAAGCGTGAAGAGTTGAATCGCCGCTTGCAGGAGATCCTGGATGAGCAAACCGATCCGTGGGGGATAAAGGTTTCGCTCGTCGAGGTGAAGGCAGTGGATTTGCCGGCTGAAATGCAACGTGCGATGGCGCGTCAGGCGGAGGCTGAGCGCGAAAAGCGCGGCAAGATAATTCACGCGGAAGGCGAGTATATGGCGGCGGAACGGCTGCTGCAGGCCGCCAAGATGCTTTCGCAAGATCCTGCCGCAATGCAGCTTCGATATCTTTCGACCCTCTCAGAGATTGGGGCTGAGCAGAATTCCACGATTGTATTTCCTATTCCTGTTGACCTGCTCGCCGGGCTTGTTAAGAAGTAGAATTACCGCCGGTCGGCTGGCATGCGAGGGATGATTTGTGAATGGGAAGTTGAGTCAAAAAGAGTCGTTTGTCCTGTATGGCGTATTTATTGGACTGGCTTTCGCGCTGTTCCTGCTAGGTCTTTTCTGGGGGCGCGGGCACGCGAGCGTTCCTGATTCTCAAATCACAAGAGAGCCCGTCCTGCCTCGTCCCCGCCCCACGGCGCCGGTTCGGATGGAGACCCGGCTGGATCTGCCGCCGTCGCAGCAGGTCGAGCCAGGTCCTTCTGCGCCGGTGACCGGTCTTGCCTACGCTCCCGCGTCCGCGCCTGACCCGGGCACGACCGAGACGAAGGAGCCTGAATCATCGCAGTCCTCAACCCCTCTGCAGGTGGTGGTAGTTCCCCCCGAAACGCGTCCGGTCGACGGCTTTACGGTCCAAGTGGGCGCGCTCAAGTCGGAGGAGGAGGCGCACAAGTTGATCGTTCGTCTGCAGGCCCGTGGTTTTACCGGCATTCTCGAAAAGCCGACGTCGGCAAGGGATCCTTTTTTCCGGGTTCGGGTTGGGAATTTCGATAACCGTGAGGCTGCGGTTCGGATGGAGGACTCCCTGAAGCAGGCGGGATTCGTTACCTACGTCAGGAAGATGAACTGATCTGGAATCAATGCGGTAAACTATCTCACTTGTCACACGTGTCGCTGATTCTGCCGCTCATATCGGGAATAGCCCTGGCGCTGTCGTTCCCCCCGATGTCGATTTTCGTTCTTGCCTGGGTAGGGCTCATTCCCTATCTGCATTTTCTGACGCAACGTCCCGGTTGGGGAAAGACGATCCTGGGCCACCTGCTTTTGGCACTGCCCTATTTCGGGGGTATTCTCTATTGGATCCCTCGAGTGGTGGTGACATACGGCGGGTTTGGATGGCCGGCAGCGTTGGGGATCTTTGCTCTTCTCCTGTTGGTACTTGCGGTGTTTCTCTTTCCGTTTACTTTCTTGACGAGGCTGGTCGCAGCCCGGTCGGAAAGCCAGGCGCTGGCATGTGCCGCCGGATTCTGGCTCCTGACAGAACTGGTCCGCAACTATTACGCGGTGAACGGCTTCCCGTGGGGGCTGCTCGGCTATTCACAGTATCCCTACCACTGGGTTATCCAGATTGCGGATATCGGCGGTGTTTACCTGATCTCGTTCCTAGTCGTACTGGTCAACGCGTCGCTGGTGGCTTTATTCCGTTTCAAGGCTTTCAGGTTCGTAGCGTTGTCCGCCACTTTCCTGGTGGCAGCCAATCTTTACGGAATATACCGCGCTTATTTCTGGCGGCCACACAAGGTCAATGCACTTCAAGCCGCGGTGGTGCAACCGAACATCGGACTGGCGGGAGACAGGGAGCATTACGCCGGCAAGTATTTCGAAGAACTGCCTGCCGCTTATAAAAAAGCGGTCAATGCTGGCGCCGATTGGGTGATATTTCCTGAAGCGCAAAACCCCTATTTCTTCAGCGAGGACTTTTACTACCGCAACTTTTTTACTCGCCTAGTCGCTTCCTTCCGTGCGCCCTTGCTTTTCAACAGTACTTCGGTGGAATCCGACAACCGCTACTACAACAGCGCCATCATGCTTGGTTCCGAGGGGCAGGTCGATTATCGTTACGACAAGATGCACCTGGTGCCGTTCGGCGAGTACGTCCCAGCGGCCGAGTGGCTCGGTTTCATAGATCCTTTGACCTTCGAAGTCAGTGCTTTCACACCGGGGAGAGAGTATCGGCTGGGGCAGGTGGGAAACATGCGCTTTGCCACGCTTATTTGTTTTGAAGGGATTTTCCCGGAGATTGGGCGCGAGTTCCAGAAGCGGGGAGCGGAAATCTTCGTGATCATCACCAATGACGCGTGGTACGGCCGGACGGCAGCCCCCGAGCAGCATTTGCAGATCGGTGCTTTTCGGGCCATCGAGAATCGTCGCATGGTCTTGCGGGCTGCCAACAGCGGGTACTCTGCGATAATTGATCCCCTGGGACGATTCCGACGCAGAACTGAACTTTTCGAGAGTGACTTGATAATAGCTGACGCCTTTGGGTATCGCGTCCGCACGGCTTACTCATATCTGGGTGAATGGCTTAATATAGTGTTGATTGCAACTACGGTGCCCCTGGCGATGAGGAGGGGGGCCAAAGGATCGAGACGAGGGGGCCGCAGGAAAAGAAGATGCACGTAGAAGACTTTCAAGAACGTTACCGAGATTTGGAACGCCGTATCGGACACCTTTGGGAGTATCTTTGACGTAGAACGGAAGAAGCAGGAATTAAAGAGTATCGAAGAACGTATCGCGGATCCCAGCTTCTGGTCGGATCTTGAAGAATCCCAGAAGGTGCTGCGCAAACGCAAACAGATCGAAGAAGCAATCAACCTGGCCAGCCGGTTGCAGAGCTCGCTCGAAGACGCCGAGACCCTCATTGAGCTTCACCAGGAAGGCGAGGAGGTGAGGGACGATCTCCAAACCACCTTGGAATCCTTGGAAAAGGAGATTACCGAGACGGAGATTCGCTCCCTGTTGTCAGGTCCGCACGATGGGAACAACGCCATCGTGACGATCCATCCGGGCGCCGGAGGGACCGAGAGCCAGGATTGGGCCGAGATGCTGTTGCGTATGTACCTGCGGTGGGCAGAACGGAACGGCTACCGAACGGAGATTACCGACTACCAGCCGGGTGAAGAGGCGGGTTTGAAGTCGGTGACGTTTCTGGTTGAAGGGCAATACGCCTATGGTTACTTGTCTGCGGAGATCGGCGTGCACCGGCTGGTTCGAATCTCGCCTTTCGATTCAAATGCCCGTCGACATACTTCCTTCGCATCGGTGTTCGTGACACCGGAAATCGAGGAAGATATCGATATCGAGATTGATGAGAAGGATCTCCGGATCGACACCTACAGGTCGTCTGGGGCAGGCGGGCAGCATGTTAACGTTACTGATTCGGCCGTTCGCATCACCCATCTGCCAACCGGCATCGTTGTCCAGTGTCAGAATGAGCGATCGCAGCACCGCAACAAAGACATGGCCATGAAGATCCTCATGTCCAAGCTTTGGGAACTGCAGCAGGAGGAAAAGCGGAAAGAGCT
>DAOTAI010000473.1:0-3874 GCA_035593865.1 Acidobacteriota bacterium | reverse complement strand
TCAACACCTACAACATGACAGGGTCTGTCTTCGCCTCCGTGCTGATGGCGGTGAGCGGGCGCCAGGATTACGGCTTGGGCGGCGGTGAATTCCTGAATCTGCGCCGCAATATGTTTGCTCTCTTTGTGCAAGATGACTGGAAGATTCACCCGAACCTCACTTTGAACCTCGGACTCCGGTACGATTATGAGCAGCCTTTCTCCGAGATCACGAACCGGTTCCTGACCTTCAATTACGAACAATCAATGTTCCAGTACGCGAAGGGAGCGCCCAATCTCGACCAAGTGACATTCCCTCATTTGACTGATGGACCAAACCGACCTTACGACCCGAACACCAGGAACTTTGCGCCCCGCATCGGCCTCGCTTGGAGACCCTTCGATGATAATCGGACGGTGGTACGCGGCGGGTACGGGATCTTCTTTACCAGCGAGAACGCCTTCACCACCGTTTACGGCGCCTGGGTTCCGCCTTTTGCGGGAAACGTGACCTACTATCCCCGCGCCGCCCTGCGCACGGACAACACCGATTCTGTTTTTCCGCTCAGCCAGAAACCTCCTGACTTCAGCGAAGTGGTTGATCGTCCCCCAACGGCTTACCTGAATGCCCGGGAATATCCGACCGGGTACATGCAACAGTGGAACCTGATGATCGGCCGCGAGTTGATTTCGAAGCTGGCCCTCGAGGTCGGTTATGTGGGGACGAAAGGGACCAACCTGAATTCGGCCAGCACGCTTGCCGTCTATGACTATGATTCTCATCTCAGGACCCGGGACATCTATGGGTCCCTGGTTAACATCCCGGTGAGGACCAAAGGCAACAACTCGAAGTATCATTCGCTGCAAGTCAAGATGAAGAAGGACTTCTCACAGGGGCTCAATCTGCTCGGTTCTTTCACATGGGGCCACGCCCTGGCAGAGTCCTCCAATGACGACGTAAACGAAAACGCGCTCGTGGACTCGAGCCTGGCAGGAGAGCGCATCGTAGTTCGCCGGTACTCCAACGCCGACTTCGACGTCCGCAAGCGTTTCGTGCTGAGCGGCGGCTACGATCTCCCGTTTGGACAGGGCAAGCGGTTCGGAGGAAGCTGGAACTCCGTGCTGGATACCATTCTGGGCGGCTGGCAGGGACACTGGATTCTGACGTTCTCTGATGGCTATCCCTGGACAGTCTATGATTCCGCGCTGAGGTTCCCGGACCGCGTTCGAGACGGCAACCTCCCCGCGGATGAAAGGACGGTCGATCGCTGGTTCGATTTTGAGGCCTTTCCCACGCATGTGGGGACGGTCATTCCCGATCCGGCTGACCCGACAAGGACTATAACGGTCAATCTCCAAGGCAATTCGGCCTCCAATATCATTGTCGGACCTGGGCAGAAAAACCTCGACCTGGGGGTCCAGAAGAACTTCTTCCTGACCGAACAAGCCCGGGCGCAACTGAGGTTCGAGTTCTTCAACCTGACAAACCACCCGAACTTCATCGGCCCGAGCGGCACCTATTTCTTCAACTCCGCGACCGGTGCACAGATCACGCGGGCCCGTGAAAACCGGGACATCCAGGTTGCGCTCAAGATCCTTTTCTAGGAAGTAGGGAGTTTGAGAGCCGGGGACACGCAGGATCTGCTTTCCGGTTCTCTTTCGTGAATTACGATAAGCTGAAGTCATGGGCACTATCAGTCGCTGCTGCATCACACAGGCTCTCGCCCTGCTCGTGTTCTTTTCCCCGGCTGTGATACGTGCTCAGGAGAAGTTGCGGGCCGAGGAGAGCATCGATTACTACAAACGCTGGCTGGAGACCGAGGTGGTCTACATCATTTCCGAGGAGGAAAAGGATGTCTTCCAAAAACTGACCACCGACGCGGAGAGAGCCGCCTTCATTGAGCAATTCTGGGCACGCCGGGACACAGACCCTACAACCGCGGAAAACGAATTCAAGATCGAGCACTACCGCCGCATTGCCTACGCCAACGAAATGTTCGCCAGTGGGATCGAGGGGTGGGCAACCGACCGTGGCCGCGCCTATATCATGTTTGGTCCTCCCAACTCGATTGACCGGAATCCAACCGGCGAAAAATACCTCCGCACGGGTCTCGAGGGGGGAGGGGAGACGATGACCTACCCTTACGAAACCTGGTATTACTCCTATATTGAAGGCATCGGATCAGGGATCAGCCTCGAGTTTGTCGACCCTACGTTCACCGGCGAATACCACCTGGCGCTTCACCCTTATGAGAAAGACGCGCTGTTGAATGTTCCGGGTGAAGGTCTGACCTTTGACGAGGCGCTGGGAAGAGTTTCCAAACGCGCGCGAATCGACGCCCTCTTCATGGGTCGCCCCTCCTATGACGTCGGCCATACAGGGGCCGACCGCGCTTTCCAGGGACTCGAGAACCTTCAATGGTACTTTCAGTTGCGCAGTCCCAAGGAGGTCAAATATCCAGATCTGCGAGCCGTCGTGACGACGGACATCCGTTATGAAACCGCCAAACTGAATCCCCGCTTCACCTACAGCTATCTTTACCTGGACGCCGAGCACTGCCTCGTTCCCGCCGCCTTTGGGCTTAGGCTGTCGGAGCTGACTCCCCGGGAGACTCCGAGCGGCCAGGCTATCGTGAAGGTGAACCTGTACGGCAAGGTCACTGATCTGACTCACCGGGTTCAGTACGAGTTCGAAGAGTCGATTTCTCAGACGGCCGAGGGAGATCTCAATCAGCTGTTCCTTTATGAAAAGAGACTGCCGCTGAAACCCGGACGCTACAAGCTGACCGGCGTTCTGAAAGATGAATTTTCGGGAAATATCGGCGTACTGCAGCAGGGACTGGACATTCCTCCGTTGCCGAAGGCGGAGTTAGCCGCCAGCTCATTGAAGCTCTTCATCGGCGCCCGGAAGGCCGAGGCCGACGCCGACTTGACCGAACCCTTCACCATTGCCGGAGGTCTCAAGCTTTATCCGAGCCTCGATCGCAAATTTGAGAAAGGCAAGGGCCCGGTCGGTTTCTTCATGGAGATCTACAACTGCGGGTTCGCCTCCGATACCGGCGCTCCCGCCGTCGGAGCGAACCTGAGCGTGAAAGACGGCGACGGCAAACAGGTTCTCTTTGCGCAGCTGCCCCGCTCGTCGCTGCGCCTCGTCGGCAATCGTGTTATGGTCCTTCACCAGATCGATACCCAGCTCCTGGCGCCCGGCCAGTACACGGCCGAACTTTCCGCTTACGATGCCATCCAGGACCAGGAAGTCAGACAAGTGGCCAGATTCCAGGTTGCCGCCGGTTGAGGTGATCACTGGGGGTTTGATACTACGCAAGAATCGCGGCACTCGCCCCAAGGGTTTCGATACAAGGCAACTGACGGAACTTATCCGGGTCGCTGCAGACTGATGTTGGCGGACTCCAGAGTTCGGCTTGGCAGGAGGAGGATGCTGGCACCATCGATCCTACACTGAAAGTCCGGTGTCGGACTCTGGAGAGTCCGGCCACGATAAAAGACGCAGAACTTCAACCACCGCGTGGGTCCCCTGTTTGCAGTCCCGCCTTGCAGGTGGGCAGTTAAATCGTTCATACGACGTCCACTGACCGCTGGGCAACTGCCCCGTTTGTAGCCCCGCCTTTGGGCGGGCCTTAAAGCGTTCATAGAGCAACTGTCCGCTGGGCAACTCTTCGGCTAAAGCCGGTACTACGAATATGGGCTTCACAAACTAGGTTCTTTCAAAAAAAGATCGGTCCCGGCCCTTAATGCTTCGCCAGCGTCCGTTTCGACCATTTGGACTTTTTCTTCTGACTGGAGGTCCGTCAGGACCGACACGTTTGTAGAAACGACCGAGGCTAACCCGGATTTCTCACACACTTAATGAAAAAAGGGCCGCCTTTTGTGGTATA
>DAOTAI010000472.1:0-3877 GCA_035593865.1 Acidobacteriota bacterium | reverse complement strand
AAGAGCCAACTGATCGGTTTTCGCGTGGCGCTCGGTCCGATGTACCCGACACCGCCGCTTCCTCCCCTGGACCATCGGACTGCCAGGGAGAGCGTGGATCAATCAACGGTTCCCGGCGGCGGTCCAAATCCGAACGTCCCCTACTTTCAGGGCCCGCGCGAGTACGTCAAAATTCCGCCGGATTCGGCGGGCCCGCTTTTTTCGGCGCATAATCACGATCCCGCGATCGTTGAATGCCCGAACGGGGACTTGCTGGCCATCTGGTACACCACGGTGACCGAGAGGGGAAGAGAAGTGGCGGTGGCCTCCAGCCGGCTACGCAACGGCCGTGATCAATGGGAGCCGGCTACCTTGTTCTGGGACGCTCCTGATCGGAACGATCATGCGCCGGCTCTCTGGTTCGATGGCGAGGAGACCATATACCAGTTCCTGGGTTTGTCCTCCGCCGCCACCTGGGGACCGCTGGCGGTGATTATGCGCACCTCCAATGACAGCGGCGCGACGTGGTCGAAGGCGCGCCTGATTGCTCCCGAGCGAGGGCCGCGGCATCAGCCGGTCGAATCCGTGTTTCGGACTCGTGAAGGCTACGTGGTTTTGCCTTGTGACGCGACTCCCCTGGGAGGCGGAGGAACGGCGTTACTGATAAGCCGGGACGACGGAAAAACCTGGGAAGACCCGGGAGGAACGATCGCCGGCATCCATGCCGGTGTGGCCCAGTTGCGGGATGGACGACTTCTCGCTTTCGGCCGCGGTGACAACATACAGGGCAAAATGCCGCAAAGTATCTCGACAGACCTGGGGCAGTCCTGGGAATACCAGCCAAGTATTTTCCCGCCCATCGGGAGCGGGCAACGGCTCGTGCTGCTTCGCCTGCGCGAAGGTCCTCTATTGTTAGCCTCCTTTGCGCCGCCGATTAAGGACGGGTCAAATCCTTTTACCATAACCGATCGGTCTGGAACGCCTCGGGCCGTTGAAGGCCTATTCGTCGCCATCTCGTACGACGACGGGAAGACCTGGCCAAAGATGCGCCTGGTAACCGATGACGGACCGGCCCGAATGGTCAGGACGACCGACGGACAGCCTTTTGAGATGAGCCGGTACAGTGCCGAGCCCCGAGGCTATCTTTCTGTCTGCCAGGGGACAAACGGTGTAATTCACTTGATTTCGAGTATCAACCACTACGCCTTTAATCTGAAATGGGTGGAGGTAGGCGCTCCTGAGTAGCTGTGAAAACACCAGCCGTCCTGTTAGGCCAGCCTCGTGCAGGGTGTTTCTCGGCACTTGGATGCGCCGCTCCTGGTGTTCCCTGCCGACTCCGGTGATTCTGTAACCAATGGGCCATTTGCGCGTAACATGGAATTAGCGGCTCCGAGACCGCATTCTGTTTAAGAAGCCAGACCCGCCCTGCATCGGCCGGGTTTCTTCTCGTTTAATGTCAGACAAAGGCAATTGCTGTGAATATTGACCTTACTCGGTTCTTGACTGAAGAGCGAAAGTATTCGACAGAACTCGAGAAGCGACTGGACGAGCTGGAAATCTGCGAAAGGGGCTGCAGCGGTGAGCCAGCGGGTAGCAGTCAAGCCGTTGCGGTCATAACCGCTTTTCCCAGAGCTTTTCGGCGGCATCTCGGCGCTTTTGGACTGGCTGTCGCCCTGACCGGCGCGGGAGTGGTTTTTGCGGCCACCGCGCTCTATTTTGATGCCGAAACAAAAGTTTTTCTAGTGCCCTTTCCGCAGCTGATGGGAAGCCCGAGCGAGCGGGTGCGCCACGAAGAACAGGTAAGGGGAGCGGATCCCGTCGCCGCTAACCGGGCGCGCTTTTCGGCATTCCTGATGACTCACAATATCAAGGTGTCGGTATCTGCCTTGTCCCTCGGGGTAACGGGCGGGATTGGGACGGGGATTCTGCTGTTTTACAACGGAGCGGTTCTGGGAGCAGTGGTGGCCGACTATGTGCTGGCTGGCGAAGCCCTTTTTCTGTTGGCCTGGCTCCTTCCTCACGGCGCGATCGAACTTCCGGCCGCGCTGATCGCGGCGCAGGGCGGATTCATCTTGGCCGGTGCCTGGCTCGCGGGCGATCGACGCAAATCTCTGGTTGGACGCCTCCGAGAAATTTCACGCGACTTGGTGATTCTCACCTGCGGCGCCGCTGTTCTTCTGGTTTGGGCGGGGATCGTCGAGGCCTTTTTCTCCCAGTATCACGAGCCTCGTTTGCCGTACTCGGTGAAAATTTTGTTCGGTTGCGTGGAGATGACGTTGCTCTGTTTGTACCTGTTCTTTGCCGGGAGCCAGGAAGTTGACGAGTGATCGTTAAGACATGATCTTCTGCGCCAGTTGATCCAGCAGCGCGACTTGTGCCGGATTGATGCGAACCCGGGCTTCGTCCAGTGTGAACCAGGAGGCACGATCAACTTCCGGGAATTTTTGTTGGCGTCCCGATTTCGGAGGCCACTCCATGGTGAAGAGGTTGCTCCGAACCAGGTCGGGATTGCAGTCACCCTGACAGGCCCAGGCGTAAACCTGCTTCCCCCCTTTTTGAACAATCGGTTCGAGCGGCACGAAAGGCCCTGAACCTGGATGAATGCCTGTTTCCTCTTCGAATTCACGGATGGCGGCATCTAGCCAAGGTTCGCCATCGTTGGGCTCTCCTTTGGGGATGGACCACGCTCCGAGGTCACGGGAGGCCCATATGGGGCCCCCCGGATGCACCAGGAAAACCTCGGTTGCACGCTCGCCTGTGCGATACATCAACAAGCCCGCACTGAGTTTGTTCATTTGTTCCCACCCGAGTTCATCACATCGCTTAATCGCTTATTGGTTGAGGTCTGCCATGATACACGGGATAAGCGGGGCGTGTGACCTTCTTCGGTGGATTACGCTCGAGCTGCTTAAGCAAGTACTCCAGGGCCTTTTCCAGCTGAGGATCTCTTCCTTCCCGCCAGGCTTTCGGGTCGAACTCTACGACGACATCCGGCGCCACGCCGTTGTTTTCGATCTCCCATTCCCTTTCGGGTGTATAGAAAGCAAAATGAGGCGCCGTCACCGAGCCGCCGTCAATCAGTTGCGGATAGCCTCCAATACCGATCAAACCACCCCAGGTGCGCTTGCCGATCAGCGGCCCGATTCCCGCCCGGCGGAACATATACGGCAACAGATCTCCGCCTGATCCCGAGTACTCGTTCACGAGCATGACTTTAGGGCCGGGCAGGCAGCCGAAGGGGGTTCGAAAGTCCTCGCCGTCCCGTACAGCCCAGTAGCTCATGAGCGGTTTGCTCAGGTAATCAATGATGTAATCGGCCGCCTGGCCGCCACTGTTGAAGCGTTCGTCTATGACCAGTCCGTCCTTGTCTGTCTGGGAGAAAAAGTAGCGGTTGAAGAAAGCGTAGCCGCCCCGCGCGGTATCGGGCAGGTAGACGTAACCAAGCCTGCCGCTGCTGGCTTGCTCGACCTTGCGGCGATTGTCCTCGATCCACGCCAGGTTGCGAAGATCTGTTTCGTCGGCGATGGGGACCACCGTCACTTCGCGAGAGTCGGTCCCGTCCGGGTTCGGCCCTACCTTAATGACCACCTGCTTGCCGGCGGTGTTCTCGAAGAAACTGTAGATGTTGTCAGCGGCCGTCAGATCCCGGCCGCGGACCGCAAGCAGGTATTCTCCCGCCGTGACATTGACGCCGGGTTGGGTGAGAGGCGCCTGCAATTGCGGGTTCCAGTTTTCGCCGTTGTAGACGCGGGCAAATCGGTAGCGCCCGTTTTCGATCGTGTAGTCGGCGCCCAGAAGTCCGACGGGGACTCGCTTAGCGTTCGGGATGTCTCCGCCGCGGACATAGCCCGGATTTCTCACACACTTAATGAAAAAAGGGCCGCCTTTTGTGGTATAA
>DAOTAI010000471.1:0-3886 GCA_035593865.1 Acidobacteriota bacterium | reverse complement strand
TGCTGGATCGAGTCGAGCTGCCGGCCTCCCTGTTCGATGAGCGGGACCTGGCCGAAATCACCTCTGCCGAGTTTCCCGGCGGGCGGCTGGTGGTGTGCCGCAATCCTTTCTTAGCCGACGAGCGCGCCCGCAAGCGTGAGGCATTGCTTTGCGCCACCGAAGCCGAGTTGAGTCGGATCGCCCAAGCGGTCGAGCGTCCCCGCAGGGCCCTGCGGGGGAAAGCCAAGATCGGGCCGCAGGCCGGCCGGGTGCTCCACCAATTCAAGATGGGCAAGCACTTCGAGTTGGACATCGGCGACGACTTCTTCCGCTTTTGCCCAAAGTTATCCCCCATCCGGCGCGAGGCCGCCTCACGGCACGGCCTCTACGTGGTCAGCACCAGCGTTCCGGCCGAACAGACGACGGCCGACCAGGCGGTCGGCTCCTACCAGGGCCTGTCCCTTGTCGAACGCGCTTTCCGCTGTTCCAAGACGGTCGACCTCAAACTGCGTCCTATCTATCACCGGCTGCCCGATCGAGTCCGGGCGCACGTCTTTCTCTGTATGCCGGCCTGGTACGTGGAATGGCAGATGCGGCAAAGCCTGGCTCCGATCCTGTTTGACGACGACGATCGCCAAGCCGCCGCCCGCATGCGCCGTTCGGTGGTCGCGCCGGCCGAGCGTTCCTCCAGCGTCCGGCTCAAGGCCCGCACCCGGCTCACCCAGGAGGGCTTGCCCGTCCACAGCTTTTCCACCCTGCTCGCCGACCTGGCCACCATCGTCCAGAACACCGTGCAGCCGAAACTTCCCGGAGCAGGCTCGTTTCTCAAGACCACCGTGCCGTCCCCCCTCCAACAACGGGCACTCGATCTGTTTGGGGGGGTCCGGCTCTAGAACGTACCCGGTAGCGTCGCTGGAGAAGACCCCCTTTCCCTAACGTTTACAATAGGTTGCCGCTTCCATAGAAGAAGAACTTCGGGTTAACTAGGTCGTAAACGGCATTCGGCTGAAAGTGGGGCCCGTCTCGACCAACAAAAAAACGATCGGGTTCGGTTGCAGAAAGTAGCTCCTCGTAAATGTGTTCCAGTTGTGCCAGAGCAGCCACTTCTCGAAAGAGTTCAGGGCGGCGCAAAGACCAGTCTCGGCGGTCTCTTGGCATAAAGGGTATTTTAGATGTCTCATTCCAATCTATACCAAGCCAAGTGGAAATCTCCTGGAACGTGTCTTCGCCGAGGCGCTCGTAGAACGCCAGGCGAGCTCGAGGAAAGACCCAGTTCATTTCGAATACTTGCTCAAGCGTGCGAAGAACGCACTGAAAATGATCAGTTAGAGAAATGTGGGGACAAAGCAGGAACTGAGAAATAAATATCTCTGATGGCCGCCGATGGAGGAACAATTCATAGGCATGGAAATACTTTCGCCTCTGAAAGGCAAAGAAGAGTTCGGCTGGATACTTCCCTTCGACAGGGTAGCCATCGAAGGCAAGTCTTTATCAAGCATATCCCTACTGCTGTGTAAGGTGTCCAAACAACTCTTCGATTGAGCGGAAGGAGAGGGGATCCGGTATGAGAGAATCCCTTTGCCGCGTGTTTCTCTCATGGTCTTTGCGACGATTGAAATCCCCAGAAAATGTTGGCTAAACGCGTCGCTTCATTCCTGGTTCGAACGTTAGTCGGTAAGAGTTGAGCTCTGAAAAGAGAAAGACCTCGTCGGAACGGTTCAGTTGGGCCGTTGTGTAGGTGGTGCCCGAACGGCCGAGACCCGCGACGAAGAGAGGCTGTGACTGGGTTAGTATCATGCTGGTTCGAAAGACTATTAAAGATCTCGTGGACCCGGTAACAAGTGTGCGGCCTAGTCAAGCATGGTAACCCATTGTGGCAAGGAATGGGTTTCTGCAAACCTCAGCGCAGTGAAGACGTTTGTGAGTGAAAGGAAGACTGGGAATCTGTGACAGGGGAGAAAAGACGATTCGCTGTCGCAGCCAAGAGTGCAGGACACGGATGTCATTGATCCAGCGAGCCGGAAGTTTTCTTTGGAGCAAGATCTCAGCGCGATTGAGAGGTGATCTCTCCTCGTGTTCAACGAAGTGTTTATCAAAAAGGCTGACCAACTTCGTTCCGGATGCCTCGGGAAAAGCGATAGCAATGGCAGTTCAGTGATTCATGGCCCCGGATGCTTGGCGGTCTCGCCGTGACCGGAGGAGACGCTTTGTGCGCAGCGCTAAGCGATACACAGAGGGCTTCCGGAATCCCCTTGCTCTTGCGCGAGTGAGAAATTTGAAAAGTGCGAAGGGTTAGCGGTGCGGTGCTCCTCAATCGGCCAGAAGTGCAAAATGGCAAATTCTGCAAACTGCTCGTGACAGTCGGGATGAGACTCCCACCGAGGGGCAAAGACTCCTATTGGCACACGTGTGCAGTAGAGTCTGCCTAAGGCGCGTAGGAAGTACTGAATTTGGGGTGTACCGCAACCAGTCGGGGCGTATGAGAGACACCCAATCGTCTCAATCATCGCTTTCTTGGCTATTCTGGTGATCCATAGTAGTGAGAAGCGAGCCCCAAAGAGGGACCCAAGGGATTTCCGGATGATGGTCTTGCCAGAGTCGCCGCATGTCGGATTCCCAGGCGTGAGACGAGGGAACCACAGCCTCGATTTCCGGCGGCATTGCCTGGTGGACAGGAATGATGGGGACATTAAAGTCTGTCGCACCCAGAACTTCGGAGTTACTTCCCGTCACTAGTGCGACTACAGGGGGACCGCCAAGACCGTGCCAGACGGGAAGCAGCTTTTGAGTGTGAGTTCCCGATCCGAAAAACGCCACGGATCGATACCCGTGTTCATTACAGGCTTCGATCGCCCGGGCGGCCATCCGGCAAAGGTTGGGCCAGGTAAATGCCGAATCCTCAGACTTGAGCCTGGCAATCTCGCTGCCCGCTGCAGAAAGTTCCCGCTCAAGTTCCCTCTTGCGAGCCTGTTCGGAGCTCTCTCTTAGCTTGCTGATCTCCTGTCTCTGGAGTCTCATCGTGCCGTCCAGCTCAGCAAGGAGCTGATGGACCTCCTCAAAGGGCAGCCTCACGCCGACTAAAGTTTTCGGGTTATTGAGGTGCGCCGGGTAGCCTAGCCGCTGATTGAGCTTCGCTCCCCCTAGTCTTTGGAACAATTCCTCGGCTTCTCTGGACCAGTATTCCGCCAGTTTCGAGATCCGCCCTGACCAAGTCTTGGTGGGTTTCTCGAGAACATCTCGAAGAAGCCGGACGGCTCGCTGAGGCGGCATATCGGCGCCTGCCTGCATCGCCAGACGTTGGACGGTTTCTGGATCTGCTCCGACGATGCACTCGAAACTTATCGTGAGAACTCCTGGTTGAAAGCTCCACGGGGAAATCGATTCATACCACGAAATAAGTTGAGAACCACAGCAATACAAGAACTCCAGAAGCCTGAACTTGGGATCCTTGATTCCTTTCCAAGTCCAGTCTTCGCCCCGTCCGGGACGCGCCAGCCAACGCATCTGCGAGATCAACGCGCTTCGTAATTCCCGCTTGGAGAAGATGATCCTTGTACCTGCGACCTCTCCAAGAGTTGTTGAATTACAGCTTATATGACCAACCGCAAATTGCCCTTCGTGCATCAAGTCAGTGACAGTCGAGAGCGAGCAGAATGTGCGAAACTCGCGATACCGGGAAACCACCTCAGAGATGGTCTTGCCGCGGTAATCAGAGAAACCATCATCGTTAATATGGATGCCCGTATCCACGAGCCCCAGTTTCTTGAGGTACGCGGCAAGCAAATAGGTTCCCGCCTTGGGCATGCTGATGACCAGCACCCGGGGCTTGCCCGGGACGGTGACTGGTGCCAGCGAAGGGCGGCCGTCGACCAGGTAGACGGGAAAGTCGTAGTCGGGGAAACTGGTT
>DAOTAI010000021.1:0-22586 GCA_035593865.1 Acidobacteriota bacterium | reverse complement strand
AGGCGCGAGGACGTAAGAATGGAACTCGGTGCACCTACGGAAACCGTGACCGTGTCGGCGGGGGCGATCTCGCTGCAGACCGAGACCTCCGACTTGACCACCGAAATCACCGGACAACAGCTGGTATCACTGCCTCTAAACCAGTATCGCAACTACCAGACCCTGCTGAACTTGGTACCAGGGGCCACACCCGTACAATTCCAGAACGCGGAGATTGATACGCCCGGGCGCTCACTTCGTACCTGGGTCAACGGTGTGCAGCCCAACGCCAACACAACGCGTGTAGACGGCGCCGTTTCAATCAACGTCTGGCTGCCGCACCATGCCGGCTACATCCAACCCGCGGAAACCATCGAGACGGTCAATATCACCACCAACACCTTCGATGCTGACACCGGCTTCGCAGCTGGCGCCGCCCAGACGGTCATTACCAAGTCCGGCACCAACGAGTTCCACGGCTCAGCTTTCTGGTTCTTTAACGGGGACGAACTCAACGCCAATTCATTCGCCAACAACGCCTCGAACATCGAGGAAGCACCTCTGTCCCGTCACATTTACGGAGGGACGCTGGGCGGCCCGATCGTGAAAGACAAGCTTTTCTTCTTCGGGTCGTATGAAAACTTCCGAGATCGACGTGGTACCCAAGCTACCTACGTGGTTCCGACTGAAAAGATGAAAGCCGGGGATTTCACGGAAGTTAAAGACGCTCGCTCGAATTTCTTTCTCTACGACCCCCTCAGTAGCAAGACCCCAGCGGACCGGCAAGAGTTTCCGGACTATAAGATTCCCGGCAACCTGATTGATCCGATCGCCAAGCGGATCATGGCGCTTTATCCCAACGTCAATACCGACGTGGACGTGAACCGCAACGGGTTATTTGACGACTACGTTCAGCAGCGCGAGATAAAGGTCGACCGCGCCAACTACGATTTGAAAATCACGTGGCAGCGCAACACCTCTCATTCTGTCTGGGGCAAGTTCTCGATGCTCGACGCCGACGTCGTCGACAACTTTATTCTTGGCTGGGACGAGGGAAGTCTCGGTGATACCAAGGTTTACGTTACGAGCATCGGTCACACCTGGACGTTCAATCCGACGCTTCTGCTTGACGGTAACTTCGGGTACTACCGGATGGATCAGCAGGTCACCGGGCCCGATTACGGGAAGAACTATGGCATTGAGCTCGGCATCCCCGGGACGAATGACCCCAACGATATCCGCGCCAGTGGCATGCCCACTATCGCCAACGGGTACACTATCGGCTCTACTCCGAACTGGATGCCGTTGTTCCGCAAGGAACTCAACCACAGCTTCACCACCAATTTGACCAAAATCTTCTCAAAGCACGAAGTCAAGACGGGGTTGCAGCTCATCAAACTGTCTTTGAACCATCGTCAAGCGGAATGGGGAGACTACGGTCTGAAAGGTGGATTGAGTTTCAGCGGGAATATTACCGGAGCCCCGGGCTACACTGCCCAGGCCTGGAACCAGTTCGCAGCATTCCTGCTCGGCCGGGCCTCGTATTTTTCCAAGGACACCCAGCTCGAAGACATGAGCGGTCGCGAGTGGCAATGGGGCTTCTTCCTGTCCGACCGGTGGCGTGTCAACCAGAACCTGACCCTCAACCTGGGCGGCCGTGTTGAGATCTTCCCGCTCATGACTCGTGAGAATCGGGGTATTGAACGGCTCGACTACGACACCTACACGGTTCTTCTCGGGGGTGTCGGCGATGTGCCCAAGGATGTCGGCCTGAAGGTGCAGAAACTCTACTTCTCACCGCGTATCGGCGTCGCCTATCGTGTCGGCGACAAGTCCGTTATCCGGGGCGGCTATAGCCAAACCTTCAACCCCCTGCCCTGGTCACGTCCGCTGCGCGGATCGTTCCCGCTCGACATAAACTTCAACCGGAGTGCCGAACAGTTCTTCTGGACCACTACCCTGGCCGATGGCATCCCGCCTGTCGAGATCCCGGATCTGAGCTCGGGCCGAGTGACGTTGCCTCCTGGTGTCTATATGAGATCTCCCAATATCGGTATCGAGTACTTCCCGGGCTCGGGCAAGGGGCTTGATCGGGCCACCATCCATCAGTACAACATCACTTACGAGTACGAGATGCCGTTCGACATCGTCACGGCCTTCTCCTACGTAGGAACCCGAACCAACGGTGGCTACGCCGACCTGAACCTGAACTATGGCGAGCCGGGCGGCGGCCAGACCTCGCGCAAGTACTATCACGTGGCCGGCACCACCAACATCAACGACTGGGCCGCGCGCACGAAATCCCGCTACCATGCCTTCCAGGTCGAGCTCAATCGAGGATTCCAGGATGGGCTGATGCTCAAGGGCGCCTACACTCTCAGCCGGGCAAAAGACATGACTACCGGCGGCGAGGATGGTTGGACCGGGCTCACCTGGAACCACCCGCTCAAGTACGACGATAACTTCACAACGGCGGTCTTCGATCGGACACACATCTTCCAGATGGGCTTTGTCTGGGATCTGCCGATCCTGAGAGACACTCCCGGCGCTAAGGGGGCAATCTTAGGCGGATGGCAAGCCAACGGGATTTTTGCCGCTTACTCCGGCACACCGTTTGCTATCGGCGGTACCAATACCGACTTGGACTGCCCCGGCTGCGGCAGCGTTTACATCAATTTCAACGGCGACCCCAAGCCCGTCGGAAAGGTGGGCGCCAGTGAGCCTTACTATGACAGGAGCCTGTTCTCTCAGCCGACGGGAATCGGGAAGGAAGGCTTCGGGAACACCGACCGCTCGAGCTTCCGTCGTCCTCCTGTCTGGAACCTTGACCTGTCTCTCTTCAAGGTTTTCCGGGCCGGTGAGCGTGTCCGTCCGGAAATCCGTATTGAAGCGGTCAATATCTTCAACCATGTGAACTGGGGTGCTCCTGTCACGACGTTTACCGACCCCAGGTTCCTGGAGTTCATTCCTTCCAGCGCGGAGAACGGCACAAATTCCCCCGGGCCGCGAAGAATTCAAGTCGGCCTGCGGCTGCAGTTCTAGTTGTCTACTCCTAAAGGCCGGCGGCCCAAGCCGCCGGCCCCCTCCACCTCAGCAGGGCATGGGCGCTCGATAAGCCCAAGCGGTACTTGATATGCTGTTACTCCCAATACTTGATGTCCTGCATCGCCAGCCGCCGAGCTGAAACACGGAAACGCCACAGAAGGCGGTAGAATTCACGATCCGACAGCACACGGCTGCGCCGGATCTCACGCCTGGCCTTAAGCATCAGCGGAATACCCCGAAATCCATCCTTGTATGCCCGCCCCAGGACTTTCACGAGATCCAGCAGCGATGAATCCCGCCGGAAATTCCCTGCCGCTCCCCGCCGTGTCAAGGCCGCCACCAGGTTCCAAGCCCATCGGTTCATCGTGAATACGGGGGTAAACAGAAGAAGCAGCCACGGAAAGTTCTTGAGAGCCAGCCAAAAACGGTTGCGCTCCACCAGGTAAATCTTCTCAGGCGAATAGGCGCCGCTGGTTGCCGAACGGCGGTGGTGAACGATTGCTCCCGGCTCATACAAACACTTCCAGCCCTTCAATCGGCATCTTATCCCGAGATCGGCATCGTCCGCGTAAGCGAAAAAGTGAGGATCGAATCCTCCCACCGCTTCCACAGCCTCTCGGCGATAAAGCGCCGCGCACCCGTCGGGAAAAAACACCTCCTCGGGCTGGTCATACTGACCGTGGTCGGTCTCGCCGGTTCCTCTGCCGCGATTCTGGCCGTCCGGATACATTAGGTGTCCTGCTTTATCGATGACGTTGGTTCCGTAAACCAAAATCTTGGAAGCGCACAGGCCGACCTCCGGGCTCACGGAGATGCGTTTTACCAGCCGCTCGAGCCAGCATGGGTCGGCCACCGCGTCGTTGTTCAAAAGGGCGATAAGATCGCCCCGAGCGGCTTTCATGCCGATATTGTTCGGAACACCGAATCCCAGGTTGCCGTCGAGCTCGATCAAGCGAACCCGGGAATCCGGGTAATGGGAGACGAGGGCCCGGCTGGAATCGGAGGAGGCATTGTCGACGACCAGGATTTCGAGGGAGGGATACGTCTGAGCAACGAGAGAAGCCAGGCATTCACCGAGCAGATCAGCCCGGTTGTGATTGACGACAATAACGGAGACCAGCGGCGGCTTCACGAGCGGATTATAGAACGCGCACTCAAGACCTGGCGAGCCTCGGGGGAAGCCTCGTGACCGACAGGGCGGCGGGCCAAATGGAGTGGTACGACTACCGGCCAAGCTCAGAGCCCGGAGCGGGCGGAAGAGCACGGCCGTTGAGTGCCACTATTTCCAGGCGGTGTATCGAAATTCTGGCAGTTGAATGATTCGCATCTTGCGCGAATCACTCAACCACCCACCACCCCTTGAGCCGTTGTGCTCGCAAGTTGGGCGCTTCTGCCCGCAGACCTATACTTTCCGGCCAATCACGCAATAGAGGAAACCCCTCAACTGGAAACGCCCAAGTCACCAACTTGGAGGTCTACCCATTCCGGCCGATACCGAAATACAGAAAACCCAGTTCCTTCATTTCGATCGGATTGTACTGATTCCGGCCGTCGAAGATCACAGGGTACTTCAGCAGCGATCTGATCTTATCGAAATCCGGGTTTCGAAACACATTCCATTCAGTGACGAGCACCAGGGCGTCCGCATCTTTGACTGCCTCGTAGTTGGTTTTCGCATACTTGATGCGCCTCCCAAAGACCCGGCGCGCTTGGTCCATCGCCTCGGGATCGTACGCCTGCACTTCGGCGCCCAGCTTCAGCAAATGCTCAATGATGACCACCGAGGGCGCCTCACGCATGTCGTCGGTCTGCGGCTTGAACGACAATCCCCAGATCCCAAAAGTCTTGCCCTTAATCGGGCTGCCCCCTGAATCCTCGCGGGCCCGCACCAACCGGTTGGTCAACCCCAAGTCATTTTGGGTCAGCGTCATGTCAGGCAACTTGGTCGCATCTAACGACAACACGTAGGAGTAGTCACCGGACGCTGCGCCGTCCACAGCCGCCCGCGTCTTGCCCGGCCTGCCGTTACCCGAATGCAGTCTCTTGAACTCGTCCAATTGATCAGCAAGCGGCGAACAGTAGAACTTCAAGATTTTGTCTACCAGCACCGATTTCTGCAACTCGTTAACCTCTTCGATTGCTCCGACCAGCTTAAGCGGATAGTTGTGCTCGCGGGCCAGCGCAATCAGGGCCTTGACATCCTTGGGGAAGCAAGACCCGCCGTAACCGAGACCCGGGAACAGGAAGGAACTGCCGATACGCCTGTCAAAGCCCACACCCTGTCGAACCCAATTCGCGTCAGCGCCCACATGTTCACACAGGTTCGCAATCTCGTTCATGAAGGAAATGCGACTGGCCAGCATGGCGTTAGCGGCGTATTTGGTCATTTCAGCGCTTCGCGGATCCATGACCAGGATCGGGGCGCCGGTGCGAGTAAATGGAGCGTACAACTCTTTCATGATCTCGGCGACTCGAACCTCAGAGGTACCGATGATCACCCGATCCGGTTTCATGAAATCGTCTATTGCCGCTCCCTCCTTCAAGAACTCGGGGTTGGAGACGACGTCAAACTGAAAACGCGTCAGGGCGGAGATCTCCTGTCGCACGCGGTCTGCGGTCCCTACCGGGACCGTACTCTTGTTGACGATAATCTTGTAACCGTTCATCGTCTCGCCTATTCCTCGAGCAGCCGCGAGAACGTAGCTGAGATCAGGGGAACCATCCGGCTTGGGAGGTGTACCGACTGCTATAAAGATGACCAACGATTTGCGAACGGCCTCGGCAAGGTTGGTAGTAAAACTGAGCCGATCCTCGGCGACGTTGCGGCGCAGCATTTCCTCCAGACCCGGTTCGTAGATCGGCACGACTCCTTTGCGCAGCGCATTAATCTTGTCCTCATCAATATCCATGCAGACAACATCGTTGCCCGTCTCGGCAAAACATGTGCCGGCAACTAGCCCGACATAACCGGTGCCAATGACACAGATCTTCATCTGAATTCCCCCACATCGTATAGACGATTGACAAATCTCGACACCTGACGACAGGTATATGGACAGGGTCAGGTTACAGCCCCCTTCTGTCGTCAATGGTAGATTGTCAAACGTCAGTCGAGAGTCGCGTAAACGGTGACGGTCCCTCCGCGGCCGAGTGCAGCCTCGAAAGCAGCCAGCGGCTGCGCACAAAGGAGTAACCCGAGATAGGCAAATTCTTTCAGCAAAAGCGCGGCCGAATGCGACGAACGGCCTTTCCGGACCCGTTCGACTTTCTGTGACATCGGATCCAGCCAGGGAAACAAGCTGGAAACCATTGCCGCAGCATTGTCGCGGAGCGAGAAGTGCCGCACCCGCCGTATTCGGTAACCCGCCTTGCCGAGAAGATAAAGGATGGAGAACAGACTGTAGTTGCAGACATGCCTCGGACAATCCAATCCATACCAGAAGCGCCCCAATATGCGAGCCTGCAAGCTATCGCTATTGGGAACCTGTACCACCACGCCCCCTGGCTTCTCGAGAAGCCGTTGCAGGCCTCGGAGGTACAGATACGGATTTACGATATGTTCCAGGGAGTGAAATAATGTGATCACGTGGAACTTCTCGCCTCGCTCGACCAACTCCCGTTCAGAACCGTGGAAAATGCGTCCTGGCAGGTCCGCCAGCGCTACAGCCTCCGCGGATTGCTCCAGTCCATACGCGTCCAGGCCAGCCGCCAAGGCCAACCGAACGAACGTTGCCTCGCCACATCCTATGTCCAGGCAGCGGAGGTTTTTTTGCTCTTTGATCAATGATAGCACGAAGCGTAGTTGATCATTCCGGACCATCCAGTTCCGGTACGCGCGCTCCAGGACAGAGGTACGTCCGTCCGGTTTCCACCAATAACCTGGCGGGTAAAACGAGGCGATTGAATCTTTTATCGCTTCCGCATCCTGAAAGAGGGTTCGACAACTCTGGCAAGAATAAAGAACAAATGGGCCGTCCGAAGTGTGAAAAAAGCGGTCAGTAAGCGTCAGCTTTGGCGCTGCGTCGGGATAATCACAAACCGGACAATGCATTGGGCGCCTCTGGCGTCATAAATTGTGCTACTCCTGACATGATTCGGGCCTTATAGTCTTCGCAATCGCAACCTGCCGCCGCGGGGCAGGCCGAGGTCGTAGCCTTCGGGCAAACAAGAAGACCAGGTTGCCCCAACCATCACGCCAGGGTCGCAATTTCATTTCTCCGGCCCGGTTCGAGAAATTGATCGGGATCTCCTTGAATCCGATTTCCGGATTAGTCATCGCTTCGATCTTAATCTCTTCTGAAAAGGCCATTCCGTCGCTTCTCAGATTCATTTTTGCCAGCGCATCCTTGTAGAAGATCCACATCCCGGACTGAGAATCCCGGATACGACGCATGTAAAGGACTGACATGATAAAGCTGAGCACCTTGTTTCCGATCAGGTTACGGAGTGACATCACTCTTGGATTCTGAATCGGGAAACGCGACGCGGAAACAAAACCGACGCCCGAATTGATAAGCGCCTCCAGCAGATATGAAAGCGCATCGACGGGATAGGAATGATCCCCGTCCAGGGTAACGACAATATCCCCCTGGGCATGCAGCAACCCCGTCTTATACGCGCGGCCATATCCCCTGACATTCTCCCGGATAACCTTCGCACCCATCCGACTCGCTATACTCGCCGTGGCATCCGTTGAGCAATTGTCGACCACAATTACCTCGTCGACGAAGTCGGGCATTTTCGTGAGGACCTTCTGAATTCCTTCCTCTTCATTCAGGCACGGGATAACGACAGTAATTTTGTGGTTGCGATACATCTAGCGAATCAAACCTTTCATTGACTCACGAATCGCCCCGAATCAATCCCAACATCTTCTCGATGTTCCCGGCCAGCCGGCCTTCGGGCGCCAGGGCAAGAGCCTGTTCCAAGTATCGTACTGCCTTGTCTGTATCTCCGATCCGATGATACAGAACGCCAAGATTGTAGTTGATTTCGACCGACTGCGAATAGCGGGACAAAGCCTTTTCGTAGACCTTGATAGCCGTGTAATTCTCGCCAATCTCCTCGTAGCACTTCGCCAGCATACCCCACAGCTCGATGCTCGGGGCTGCCTGAACCACCTTCTGGAAATACGGTATGGCGCTGCTGTATTGTCGAAGCCGGTAGTGACATAGTCCCATAGAGTAGAGCAGATCTGTTCGGTTAGGAAAAGCGACGAAAGCCGGTTGCAGATAGTCGAGTGCCTGATCCCAAAGGCCGGCATCCATGAAGATCTTCGCCTTTTCCCCCCAGATCAGGCGGAAATTCGGGTTATCCGAGCCGATTGCCAGGGCGCGATCAAAATGGTGCAGAGCTTGTGTTCTTAGCTCAAACGCCTGGCTCGCTTCTCCGCGTTTCTCGGCGATCTGTCCCTGGAGCCTGTAGACCTGGCCAAGATTCGCCCAAGCCCATAAATCCTGGGGATTCATTTCGATCGAGCGCTTAAGCCGCTCGAGGGCCCTGTCACTCCAGAACTGGGCACTGTCCAGATCGCCGGCATCCCAGGCCCCAGAAGCCCGAACGCGATAAAGCGCCCCCAGGTTGCTCCAGGCTTGCTCCCGGGTGCTGTCCAACTCGATGCTCCGCTCGGTGTGGTGGATAGCCTTTTCGGTGTCGCCCCGCTCGTAATAAAAGATTCCCAGGTTGTGATTGGCTCGATAAGAACCGGGCGCGACACGGTAGGTCTCAGTCCAGAGCGTGTACTCGTCTTTCCAATCACGATTCCGGTCGACCGTCATCAAGCTGAAGCAGACTGCCACGGCGACAACAATCACTCCCGCAACCGCGTTGCCCCATTGGTCTTTCAACAACTTCGCCGCCAGGCCGGCCATCAGTGCGACGCCCACGAGTGGCAGGTACAGGAAATGATCGGCGGCCAGCTCGTGAAACGGAACAATCTGGAGAATCGGGAGCAGACCTGTCAAGAACCACAACATGCCAAACGTCACCAGGGAATTCCGGCGATGCGCCCGGAAAGCCGCGTACAGGTATCCCCCCAAAAAGGCTATCGAGACCAGGGTAGCCGGTTCAAAGATGCCCGTCGAGAGGTCGAAGACCTGCCCCGTATAGTCGGCGATCAGCGGATAAGGGAATATTGCCAGTTTGGCGTAATGTAAGAAAAGCTTAAAGCTCGTGCCGTAGTGCGTCCAGGCGCTCCCTCCCCAAAACTCTGTCATTCGGCTGGCTTTGACGACAAACATGGCGTAATAAGCGCCTGTCGCGAGGAAAACCAGGCAGACCGCATAAAAGGCGGGAACCTGCTTGATAGGACGCACCAACTTTTGGAGTAGCGAGTTCTGATTGTTCTCGCCTTCGGTTCCACGTTCCAATACCAGGGCATCCATCAGGAGCAGCAGTACGGGGAGGACCACCGCCACTTCCTTCGCCATAATCGCCAAAGCAAACAGCACGCCTGTCACAAAGGCATAACGCGCCCCGCTGCCCCTTCGATACGAGATGTAGGCGTGACACGCGACCAAGATGAACAAAGTCGCCAGTTCGTCCTTTCGACCCGAAACATACGCGACCGCGGCTGTCTGTACTGGATGAACGGCGAACAACAGCGCGCCGGTTCCGGCAACCATCACAAGACCGGTCAACCGCAGGATCAGGGAGAACAGGATGACAACGTTAGCGCAATGAAGGATAACGTTGAAAAGGTGGTACCCGAAGGGATCCGGGCCTCCCAGCAAGTAGTTCAAGGCATATGTGAATGTCCGAATGGGGCGATAGCCGCTCGGGCTCAGAATGGCCTGCCAATTCAACTGGCTGACAACTGAACTCTGGGAGATAAGAGGAATGTCGTCAATAACGAATCCATGGCCGAGAGTATTGGCATACAGCGCAAAAGCAAGCACCGCAAGAAAGCAGACCCAGGGCCAGGGACCGTCCCACCATACCCACCATGCCTGCTTATGCTCGGCTTTTAGATTTCGTCGTTTCCGACCCATCGATCGCTAGTCCCCATGCACGCTATCCGCGCAATCCGCGTGATCCGCGGGTACCCACAACCTCGACTATTGCCTCGACCACTTGGCCCCAATTCAGCCTCTCTCTGAACTTCTCGATGTTTGCCTGGAACTCGGTTCGTTTCTGCTCTCGGAAATATTGAAGAATCCGCTGAGCCAACACTCCGGGCTCGCCCGGCGGGACCAGGTATCCGGTCCGCCCCTCCAGGACCACTTCCGAGAGTCCCCCCACATCTGATGCTACGACTGGAACCCCGAACCGGTAAGCGAGCGGTACCACACCGCTCTGTGTCGCCTCGAGATAAGGAAGGACAACCAAGTCGGCCTTCTCAAACAGGTCCGGTACTTCCTCATTGGGGATATACCAGTCCCTCCATTTGACCCGATCGCCAAGAGCCAGCTGTTCAACCATAGCCTTGAACGGCTCGGGATCCATATAGAATTCGCCCGCCACCACAGCCTCGAATTCCATCTCCTCTCGAACCAGACGAAGTGCGCGGAGGAAAACCTCTAGACCCTTATACGGCCGTACATTACCAAAGAAAAGCAATCGGGGCACCCCCGCCTCTCTCTCCCGAGCGATGCGCGGGTAAAAATCATACATCGGATGAAAAATCCGTCGCACCAGGCTACCCGGACGAAACTCGCGGATCTCCTCGACCAAGGCCTGAGAATGGGTCAGGAAAGCATCAGCCAGGGAAAAGGTGCGGGAGACCATCAGCCGCAGCATGCCATTGATCGCTGGCAGGCGCGGGCGCTCATGCGGAAGCACGTTGTGACATAAGAATACAACCGGCGCCTGTCCCTCTTGTCGATACCTGTAAATCACACCGCGATAAGTCGGCCCAAAAAACGGATGCCACCATTGCACGACAACGGCCTCGGGCCTGGAGCGCGCCAGACGCCGGCCCGCTCTTCGCCAAGATACCGGCCAGAGCGAATCCAGCAGGGCTTCATGAGGCACGTGGAGAGGACACGCACTTTGATCTGTCTGGCTGCTTCCCGGAAACATGAGAGACGGGTAGAGTCGATTGAAGGAGATGACCAGGACCTCGTGACCCTGTTCTTGGAGCGCATTGTGCAGGGATGCCGTATACTGGGCGATTCCGCCGCGGTAAGGGTACGTGGGTCCTAGAAGGGCAAATCTCATCTCCTGACCAAGGGCGCCTGCATCTCACGAGACGAACGGTATTCGGGCTCGACAACTTCACGAACCGAATAGTCCTCGTCTCGACGACTCGAATAGGCGATCATCTCGCCGATCAGGCCGAAAGAAATGAACTGAATACCGACAATCAGGAGGAGGACACCCAGGATGAAGACGGGACGGTTGTCTATCCATCGCTCGAAAAGCCACCCGATAGAAAGGTAGGCTTCAATCATCAGACCGATCAGGAACAGTGAAGCGCCGAGAACCCCGAACACGTGCAGCGGCTTCTTGTTATATCGAGTCAGCATGATAACGGTGATGAGGTCGAAGAACCCTCCGACAAGCCGACTGGCCCCGAATTTGCTCTTTCCAAATCGTCTCGGGCTATGCTCCACCGGGACTTCATCGACGATGAACCCGCGATAGCTCGCCAATATCGGGATATAGCGGTACATCTCCCCGTAAACCTTGATCTCTTCGATGACCTCGCGCCGGTAGACCTTGAACCCGCAGTTGATGTCGTGGAGGGGAACGCCTGTCAGAAAGGAAGTCACTCGGTTAAAGATCAGCGACGGTATTTTCTTCCTCAACGGATCGCGCCTGGGCTTTTTCCAACCCGACACCAGGTCAACCCCTCCTTCCAGCCGACCCAACAACTTGGGCAACTCCGATGGCCTGTCCTGAAGATCGGCATCAATCGTCACAATGATGGTCCCTTCAGACAGGCGAAACCCAGCCGAGAGGGCCGCGGACTTGCCGAAGTTTCGACGAAGTCGAATCAGCCTGATTCGCGCGTCACGCTCTTGCAAATCACGGAGAATCTGGAAGGAGCCGTCGGTGCTTCCGTCATCCACGAAAATCAGTTCGTAGTCCTCCGTGCAAGATCGCAAGACTTCTGTCAGCTCTTCGTACAGGAACGGAAGCGACTCTTTCTCGTTATAAAGCGGTACGATAATCGAGATCTTTTTCATTTCCGCCAATAGGAAAGGCCGATTATAACACCGGAACAAACCCGGAAACCCGACATCCGCGTAATCCGCGTGATCCGCTCTATCCGCGGGCCATCAACGTCCCTTCCTCCGCAAAACCGCTTTCACCGTCTGAATCAGAATCAACAAATCCAGGGAAAAGCTGTAGTTGTAAATATATGCCAGATCGTACTTCAGCTTCTTTTCCGCCGTTGTCTCGTAGAAGCCTTTTACCTGGGCTAGCCCGGTGATCCCCGGTTTCACCTTATGGCGCTCGTTGTAACCGGGCACTTCTTCGAGGAACGCCTTGACGAATTTCGGCCGCTCCGGCCGGGGGCCGACGAAGCTCATCTCTCCTCGAAGGACGTTCCAAAGCTGAGGGATTTCATCGATCCGGAAGCGCCGCAAAAAGCGTCCGACTGAAGTCACTCGCGGGTCATTTTCTGCAGCGAAAATCTCTCCTGACTGATCTTCGGCGCCGTCAATCATGGTACGAAATTTGATGACTTTGAAGAGGCGGCCCCCGAATCCGACCCGCTCTTGCATATAGAAGACCGGACCAGGCGAGGTCAGTTTAATGATCACGGCCACCAGAAGTATAACTGGCAGCAGCACCACAAGCCCGACAGCGGCCCCGGCAAGATCAAAGCTCCGCTTGAGGAATCGCTCCAAGGGTTCATTTGGATTACGGCTCAGCTCGATCAGGGGAGTGTCATGAATATTCACGTGCCGCAACCGTCCAATGACCATCTCAAACGGCGATGGGATGATCGCTACCCTGACAGCTGTTGATGCCTGTAGCCGGCTGAGCGAGTTCAAAAATCGGTCCTTCCAGGATTCCCGTGATGCAAAAATGATTTCCTTGATCGAGTAGCGGGAAACGATCTCCCGGATCTCCTCGATTTCACCCAGGAGGGGATACTTCATATCGGGAGGGCCCACGCCACTATGGAGGACCACGCCAACGATCCGCAGACGCATCCAGGGGCTCGATTCGATCTCTTGGATAATCCCCTCGACCGAGTCGTAATCCTCTCCAACCACCAGCACCCTCGTTTCGATTTTGCCCACCTCCGCCTTCACATAGGCTCGCCAGGCACAGACGGATAAGAAGTTCAGACCGCCGAATATGAGGATGACGCTCCGAGGATAGGCTTGGTTCGTCATGAAGAAAATGAAAGCGACGGTGATGATCTGCAGCAGGCATGCGGCAAAAGTCAGCGTAACGATTTCCCGGTAACGAATGCGCCTGATATCGTCAAACAGCCCGAGAACGTAAGGGAACACGACCTGCGTGACGGCCAGCGCCACCCACGGATGACTGACCGCGTTCCAGCGCTCCTGTGGAAGCAATGAATCTGTGAAAGGGATGTTCAGGAAGGTCCGGGCCATCCATGCGGCAAAGTAGCAGCCGCAGGCCAGCACAAGATCGATCACGGCCAAGACGACCGATCGCTTCAAGAAACTATGGGCAATTTCCCCCGCTTCAGAAACAGGCGCCGCCTGTTCTACGGCGTGGATCTCCGTTTCGCTTTTCATGAAGGGACCTTACAAACGGCCGCATTATACTCCAGGTCAGGACCGGGGAGGACTTAAAGACTCCTGACACAACGATTCCGATGCCGTATAATCTCGAGCACCTTGAGACTTGGTCGTCCTGCTCCCTGACCACCATCCGGCCGGTGGCAGTCGCATCAGAGGTCCGTCAGGACCGACACGCTTATAGAAACGACCAAAGGTTAAAGACCCAGGTCCGTAGGACCGGCACGTGAACTCCCTGCACCGCCTCCTCACCTGTCAGCGTCTGCTGGCAAAGACCGCTCTTGCAGCTCGGGCTCAGCTGCCAGTCACGTGTCGGTCCTGACGGACCTGGCTCAAAGCTTTCACCTGATTCTATAAACGTGTCGGTCCTGACGGACCTCAAGTCGGGAGAAAAAGTCGAAATGGTCGACATGGGAACGCTGGCCAGGCATTAGGGCCGGCATTAGGGCCGGGACCGATCCTGTCCTCTCTTTTTGAAAATACCTACTTTGTGAAGCCCTAGACTACGAACTTTCGATCCCAGCCCAGGTCACCGCGCAGGCTTCAATACCCTCGGAACCTGCTAATATATCGCCCGTGTCGTCCCCGTCGGTCAGCATCGTCATTGTCAACTTCAACGGCGAGCGGTTCCTCGCCCCATGCCTCTCTTCCGTGCTGGCCCAGACACGTCCTTTCGACGAAATTATCCTCGTCGACAACGCCTCTAGCGACGCCTCCCTGGAACTGGTTCACCATCGGTTTCCCCAGGTAAGGGTAATCAAGATCGAGAAAAACGTGGGCTACGCACAGGGGTGTAACGTCGGCATCCGCGCTTCATCGGGCGACCTGGTCGCCGTTTTAAACAATGATGCGGTCCTCGATTCTCACTGGCTGGAGAGGCTGCTCGAATACAACCAGGAGCCGTGGAGTTTCTGGGCTTCCCTGATCGTCTTCGCTTCAACACCCGGCAAGATCGACAGCGCTGGGGACGCGATGTCAGTGGTGGGAGCAGGTTTTAAAATCGGTCACATGAAAAAGGCCGAAGACCGCACCGAGCCTAAAGAGGTTTTCGGTCCCTGCGCTGCGGCTGCCCTGTACCGGCGATCGCTGCTTGATGCAACAGGAGGGTTCGATCCGGATTTCTTCCTGATCTACGAAGATGCCGATCTGAATTTCAGGGCTCGGCTCCTTGGTTTCCGCTGCCTTTTTGTTCCGGGAGCTATTGCTTATCATCACGTCAATTCGAGTATAGGATCCTACAGTCACACTTATGTCTTCTTCGGCCATCGGAACTCCGAGTACGTTTATTGGAAAAACATGCCCCTGGCGCTGCTCCTGCTGTACCTTCCCGAACGGATGCTGTTTGATCTCGCCTCTTTCCTGTTCTTTTCGCTGAAGGGCCGCCCCGGCTCATTTCTTCGCGCCAAGCTCGATTTCCTTCGCAACTTTCCCGCCGTCTTGAAAAAACGGCGCGCGGTGCAAAAATCCCGCGTTTTGACCACCGGCGAGGTGCGCCGCATCCTTGTCCGCAACTACTCCCGCTACCGTTTGAAAACTATCGGCCCATGAAGCATCGGTTGACGATCGTCATTGTCAGTTATAACTCCGGGGACTTCCTGCCTGATTGTCTCGAGAGCCTCTACCGGGAGACGCAGTTTGCCGATTACCAGGTTGTGGTCGTCGACAACGCCTCAGCCGACCGAACCGTCTTCGTTGACTTGAAACAGCGGTTTGACAAACTTGCGGTCTTGTTCAATTCGGAAAATCTGGGCTTCGCCAAAGCGTGCAACCAGGGGATTCGAGCCTTTCCTGCTCAGTCCTATCTACTTCTGAATCCGGACTGCATCATATTAGACAACGCTATCGAAAAATGTCTTTGTTATCTCGAAGCCAGACCGGAGATAGGGATTGTTGGCTGCCGCGTGCAAAACCCTGACGGGTCGCTGCAACTCGCCTGCCGGCGTGCTATTCCGCGACCCTCTACGGCCCTTTACCGCTTTACCGGCTTGAGCCGCCTTTTCCCTCGTAACAAGTATCTGGGGCGCTACAATTACAGCTATCTGGACGACCGCTTGACGCATGCCGTTGATGCTGTTTCCGGATCATTTCTGATGTTCCGCTCCGCGGTTGGCGACCGAATCGGCCTCCTCGATGAGACTTTCTTTCTGTACGGAGAGGACCTTGATTTCTGTTACCGGGCCGGGCTCGACGGCTGGAAAGTCATCTATTACCCGGAGGCCATCGTCACTCACCACAAACGCAGAAGTTCTTCGCAGGATGCTCGAGCCGCCAATTTTCACTTCTATAACGCGATGAAGATCTTCTATCGAAAGCACCAAGCCTCAAAAGCGGGGCGTCTCGAATACGCGGCGGTCCTCTTCGCGATCGAATGTCTTTACCGTTTCGCTCTCCTGCGTAATCGCCTGCTGGGGCGAAGCGACGTAGGCTCAGCGGGATGACTTCTTAGCACTGCAAGGTCGTCACTTCCCGGTACACTTCCTCGGTTTCCCGTGCGGTTTTTTCCCAGCTGAATTGCGCGGCCCGCGCCAGGCCCGCCGCCCGGAGCCTGTCCCGCTCGGATCTGGCCCGTTCGACGCCTTCGCATAATGATTCGACGTCAGGCTCGACTAAAACCCCTGCATCCCCGCAGACCTCGGGCAGGCACGACCTTCGGGCAGCCACCACCGGAATGCCGCAGGCCATGGCTTCCAAGAGCGGCAATCCAAAGCCCTCGTGGAGCGACGGATACACGAACACCGTGGCCGCGGAATAGATGCCTCGCAACTGGTCCAGGGTTAACCCGGTAAACAGCAGTTTCCATTTTCCGAACTGTTCGCCACCTCTGAGCGGCCGTCCGACCAGGACCAGGGGCAAGCCGACTTGCTTCGCCACGTCGACCAGTAGAGGTATGTTCCGTCTTGCGTGTATGTCTCCCACATGCAGCAGAAACTCCCGGGGAAGCGAGAGTGCCGACCGCACTTCCTCCGCCTTTTCTGGATCGGGGAAAAAACAATCCGCCACGCCCAGGCGGATTGTCCTGACTCTTCCTTTGACGCTGGGGCAGAGCCTTACCAACTCTGCCCGCGTGAATTCCGAGGGCACGATAATCCGATCAGCGCGTAACAGGGAGACCCGGTAGTACCAAAGGCGAAAGGAATCGAGCGGATATGGGTACCAATCGGAATTGGCCAGGTAAGACACATCGTGCGCTGTGAGAACCAGCGGGCGACAACCGATCAAGGGAGCCGTATAGGATGGCGCATGATACGCGCTCCAGCCCCGCCGACGAAAAGCGAGCGGCGCGCGCACCTGGTTCCAGAGAAAGTTGTTTCGCGGCTGGATGGCGCTCAAAGGATCCAGGTACGCAATGTGGTCTAACAGGCTCGACACATAAGTACTGATCCCGGACGGGCCAACCGACAACGACCGTGCATCAATTCCAATCCGGCACCCCCTATCAGGACACAAGCGATGCATAAATGGTCAGCAATCTACGGGCGGCATTATCCCACGTGAACAGCTTGGCGCGCTCCGGACCTTTCGCCCGAAGCTCGTCCTTCCTCGCCTGGTTGCCGTGGAGCTTGAAAAACTCATCTACCAGACTGCAGGAATCAGATGGATCGAAGTAAACCGCGGCGTCCCCCGCGACTTCAGGAATCGAAGCGACTTTGGTTGTTAGAACAACCGAGCCGCAGCTGAGCGCCTCCAGCACGGGCAGGCCGAAACCCTCATACAGCGACGGAAAAACGAACATATCACAGCACGAGTAAAAGTCAATCAGCTGGTCCGTGCCGACAAATCCCGGGAAGATAACCTCCCCTTCGATTCCCTGCTTCGCTATCTTGTTCCGTAGTTGTCTGACCTCGTCGATATCCCAATGGAAAGTCTCACCTGCCAGCACCAGGAGTCCCTCATACCCGCCGCGGCGAATCCGTGCGAAACCATCAATCAACAAAGGTAGGTTTTTGCGGTAGTCTGTTCCCCCCACATAGAAGAGGAACGGGCGGTGAATCTTAAAAGCCGAAGCGATTCTGCTGCGCGCCGATTCACGATCGCGCGGAACGAATTGCGAGTCACACCCGGGATAAACAACCACCACCTTATTTGGGTCGACCGCCAGGTGGTGGCAGATATCCGACTTGGAATGAAGCGAATCGGTCACCACCGTAGCCGCCTGTCGCACTTTCTTAAACGCCTGCTTGAGAGCGAAGGCATAATCCCAAGGTATCGATTGCTTCATCTGCTCTCTGAAGATCAGCGGAATCAGATCGTGGAGAGTCACGACCGTCCTGACCCCAGGGCGGAAAACGATTGACGTGATTTCGTTGACGTGAAAGACATCGGGTGCGTCCTCGGCCAATTGGCGCGGCAGCAGAAAGCGATCCGGCACCCATGACAGGCGACTTGGCTTCGGAAGCTGAAACAACGATCGGTAGTAGTATTGGCCTGGCGGAAGGCTCAGTTCGTCCTTGCCGCAACCGTAAAAAATAATCTCCAGCTGCGGATCGGCCAAGCGGAGCAGTGCGCGAACAAGTTCCTGCACATACTTGCCTATTCCGCGCCTGCGAGAATTCTTTCTGAAAGCCGGCCGCGCATCAAATACGAGTCGCATGGCCTCCTGCTTTACTCGTCCTTTTCCAGTAACTCCGAGGCCCTCCGCGCAGGCGCATAATTCGGGTTGTAGGCGAGCGCCCTTTTCAACAGCTCCCGGGCCTGGCCCTTGTCGCCCGAGGCGACCAACGCCACCGCCTGGTTTGTCAGGATTTCCGGGCTGGGAATATACCGCGCCGCCCGCTCGTACTGTTGCGCCGCCGCCTCGTGATATCCCATCAGCATATTGGCTGACCCCTGCAGATTGTAATTATCGTACAGCCTCGGGCTCATGCTCTCTGCCTGCCTTAGCCGGGTCAACGCGGTCTCGCCGTAAATTCGCTTACTTCGGGCCGAAAGCGACGAGGAATATGCTTCTTCCAGGACAACCGCCGCTATTCCCATCTGCACGTTCGCCCGCCAGCGTTGAACACCGAAATAGGAGACAACGACGATTGCCAGGATGGCGCCCGCCAGACGCCATTGCCACCCACGAGCCGCCGGACCAGAACTCGCCGCTTCCGCATCGCTCGCGGCGGAGCGAAGTCCGGCAAGGACCAGCATTATAAAAAGCGCGGTCAGTGACAGACGGAATGGAAAAGAGCCCAAGGCGGTGATTGCCGAGTAAACCAGCCCGAGAACCAGCATACAAGTCCAGTAAAGGCGCTTGGGTTCTTTGGAGTGTAAAGCTCCACGCAAAGCCGTTGCGCATGGGAGAACCAGTACAAGCAAGAACAGCAGAAGCCCAACGCCCCCCAATTCATGCCAGATTTGAAGGTAATCGTTGTGTGCTTCCCGGAAACTGCCAGGTTGATCAATCATTTCCAGCCGGGACAGTTCGGTCTCCGTCCGATAGCGGAAAAAGTCGACGCCGAAGGAGGCAAGGCCGTGACCAAGCACCGGAGCGTCTTTGATCATGCGCCAGGTGATCAGATAAACGGGGTATCTTCCGGCGGTCAACCCGGTCGCATCCCCGTCGCGAAGCGCCGCCGCGGCAAGCAGAATCCTGTCACCTAACCCGGTGAACAGCACAACGAGCACAACCACAACGACAACCAACCCTGCCAGTCCCGCCACCTGCCCATAGGCCTTCCGTCGATTCTCCTGGGTGCGGACCAGCCACCAGGCATGGAGAACCAGCCAAAGCACAAAAGCGCCTACGAAAGCGATAGTGGCGCTCAAGGTCTGCGTAATGGCTAGTCCGGCCAGGTTCATAACCAGAAGCAGCCCCGAGTAAACGCGTAGTCCCGCTCTTTCCCGCGTGGCCAGGGGATAAAGCAGCATAAGCGCGCTCAGACCTAAGACAAAGCCGCCGTTATTGACATCTCCGATAAACCCGGCTGGGGTCAGGCGTCCCTGGAGGGTTTCCCCCGTATTCTTGGCTAACAAGGGGAAACGTCCGTAGAACTGCAGAATAGCCAGCCCTGCATTTACGGCAGTAGCGGACGCCGCAACGAGCCAGAGGCCAGGATGTCTGGCCGCGGGAACAGCTCGGCCGATCACCAGTAGGAACAACAGTGCGGCGATAATCCAGCTCGCCGACCACCCCGTGATTTCGGGGTTTACGAGAAGACCGTGGACAAGCAGATATCCTATCGAAACAACCAGCAACGCCTCCCAGCTACGCCATTTGCAGAAACGGCGAAAGCCGTTGACGGCGAAGAAAATACCGACTATTAGAGCAGCTCCGATACTGAATATGACATCTTTGGGAAGCCGGAACTTCTCGAATCCTCCCGGACTGACGACAAACGGAAGAGCGGCCAACATCAGCGCCAGGAGCGCCCAAATAGCCGTTTCTGCCCTGTTCCCCCCTGAAATTGCGGTCCTGTTCCGAAACGAGGATCGCCCGCCAGTGGATCCGCGCGGGGCGCGTATCGGGTCTGAAGCTCGTGTTTTCCGGCCGTCTTTTGCTTTTGCAAACGTTGACTTCAAGGAACCGGTGTATACTCCTCTCTATGCTTTCCCGGTCATCGGTTGCCGATTTGCAAGGGCCCGCAGGCCGTAGTCTTCGTAGTCTGAACGCTTTGAATCAACAACGACCTCTCCGCGACAGTCGCGCAGGCGTCTGGCCACACTTGGGATTGACCGCCTAAAGGATAATGCTTACCACCCTTCTGAACAACAAGTATCTGATTCGTGAACTGGTCGCCCGCGACATTCGAAGCCGATACACCGGATCGATTGTAGGCGTGTTCTGGTCGGTTCTGAACCCGTTGATTCAGCTTGTTCTTTATACCGTGATTTTCTCTGTCGTTCTTAAACAAGGCTTTGGAGAAGATCCGTCCACCGGCAGGTTCGCCGAATACCTTTTTTGTGCGCTGCTTCCGTGGATGGCTCTCCAGGAGGGCGTCACCCGCTCATCGCGGACTTTTATCGAGAACAGCCAACTAATCAAGAAAATCCGCTTCCCGCTTGATGTTCTGCCGCTCAGCGTGGTCATGTCCGCTTTTTTTCATCAGTTTCTCGGCACTATCGTTTTCGTGGTCGTGCTCATTATCAATCAAACTTTGAATCTGGACCTTTTTGCCCTCGCCTTCGTTCTGTACATCTTCCAGATTCTGATGATCTACGGGCTTTCTCTCATCGTTGCCTGTCTGAATGTCTTTTTCCGAGATATCGCCCAGATTCTTGGCGTGCTTTTCATGTTCATGTTCTGGGTCACACCGATGGTCTACTCGAAGATGATGGCCCCGGAACCTTTTCGCTGGATCCTTAATCTGAATCCTCTGACCCACATGGTTGAGACCTATCGCTTTGTATTCCTGGGCGGTTCGCTTCCTTCTTTAGTCGGATTGGCTTACTGGCTGTTTTTTTCGATTGCCGCTTACCACCTCGGGTGCTTTATTCTCAGGAGAACTCGCACCGAATTGGTTGACCTGATATGAGCACGGCTGTCGTTGTCAATAACGTGAGCAAAGTCTACAAACACTACTGGGGTCCTCGTTCTTTGCTCAGAGAAATCCTTTTCGGCATCGAGTCTCATAGCCGGCTGTGGGCGCTAAAGGATGTCTCATTCGAATTGAAGGAGGGGGAGGCCTTTGGAGTAGTTGGGAACAACGGCGCCGGTAAAAGCACACTGCTTAAGATCCTTACCGGGACGGCCTTTCCGACTGCCGGCGAAGTCCGGGTGAACGGTCGCATCAGCGCCCTCCTCGAGCTTGGCGCCGGCTTCCACCCTGAATTCACCGGGCGTGAAAACATCTACTTCAACGGAGCCCTCCAGGGGCTGGGCCGGGACGAGGTGAAGGCGCGCGAGGAAGAGATAATTGCGTTTAGCGAGTTGAGCGAGTTTGTCGACAAACCGGTCAAGACCTATTCCTCCGGGATGTTCCTGCGGCTGGGATTCGCGGTCGCCACCGGATTCGACCCGGCCGTCCTGATCATTGATGAGGCCTTGGCCGTAGGCGATCAGCATTTTCAGAAGAAATGCACCGACCGGATCATGTCTTACCGACGGGAAGGCAAAACGATCGTCTTCTGCTCTCACAATCTCCACCAGGTCAAGACGCTTTGTGATCGTGCCCTGTGGCTGGAACGCGGAGCTGTAAACGCCATCGATATATCTGCCCGGGTGGTCGACCTGTACACCAACGAGTTGCGGCAGGAACGCAAACCTGCCGACGGACACTGGGCCCGTCCCCTCCAGGACTCGTTGGAAAGCACCATCGAGAGAGTAGCTCTCCTGGATGGCCGAGGACGTCAGGCTGATAAATTTCAAACCGGCGATTGCCTCCGACTGGACGTCTGGGCTTTCTTCAGTGAGCAGTTCAAAGGCATTCCCGGGATCGGCGTCAGCATCGTCCGCAATGACGGGCTTCACGTCTACACCACGAGCAGCACGCAGGATAAAACGGAACTTCTCCGGCTTGGGCAGGGTCACTACTACGCAAGCCTGGTTTTTCCGAGTATCCCGCTTCTTTCAGGCAAGTATTATGTCAACGTGGTGACCACTGACCAGGACAATATGCAGGCTTACCATATCGTGGAAAGGGCCGCGAGTTTTATCGTTCACAACCCGAACGAGTCCGGCTCGGTCCGATTGGAACATCACTGGCAAACCCGCCAGCCTGGCAGTGAGAAGCTCTAGCACAGAAAAAGGCCGAGAAAAACAGAGAAGCGAGGCGGCACCGGGCGCGAGTCCGAGTTTGTGGTCCGAGTTTGTGGTCCCTTCAGGCGGGCCATAGATCGATCACACAGCAACAGTTGACCGATGGGCAACTGCCCGGCTAAAGCCGGTACTACGAACTTGCGATCCCGGCAGCTTTCCCGTTTGTAGTCCCGCCTTCTATGAGGGCCCTCGTTGTCAAGACGTAAAATTTCCGG